>JABIRQ010000289.1 GCA_018699755.1 Rhodospirillaceae bacterium
GCAAGCTACCCGCCCTGGGCGATATCCGCGACGAATCGACGGACGAGATGCGCCTGGTGCTGGAGCCGCGCAGCCGCAATATCGAGCCCGAGATGCTGATGGAGTCGCTGTTCCGGCAGACCGACCTGGAAACGCGCATCTCGCTCAACCTTAACGTCCTCGACAAGGACCAGACCCCGCGGGTGATGACCCTGCGCGAGGCGTTGCAGGCCTTCCTCGACCACCGGCACGAGGTCCTGCTGCGCCGGGCAAATCATCGCCTCGGGCGGATCGAGCATCGCCTGGAGGTGCTCGCCGGCTATCTCATCGCCTATCTCAATATCGACGAGGTGATCCGCATCATCCGCGAGGAGGACGAGCCCAAGGCGGAGATGATGAAGCGCTGGGACCTGAGCGAGGTCCAGGCCGAGGCGATCCTGAACATGCGCCTGCGCGCCCTGCGCCGGCTCGAGGAAATCGAAATCCAGAAGGAGCACGACGCCCTGTCGGCCGAGCGCAAGGGCATCAAATCCCTGTTGGGCGACGAGAAGAAGCAATGGTCGGAGATCGCCGGCCAGATCAAGGACATCAAGAAGCGCTTCGGCGGCAAGGACGCCCTGGGCGCGCGCCGCACGGGCTTCGGCGAGGCGCCTTCGGCCGAGATCATCCCGCTCGACGCCATGATCGAGCGCGAGCCGATGACCGTCGTCTGTTCGGAGAAAGGCTGGATCCGCGCGCTCAAGGGCCATCTCTCCGATACCTCCGAGCTGCGCTACAAGGAGGGCGACGGCGAGCGCTTCGCGCTGCATGCCGAGACAACGGACAAGCTGCTGGTTTTCGGCACCAACGGCCGCTTCTACACGATCGGAGTGGACAAGCTGCCTGGCGGACGCGGCCAGGGCGAGCCCCTGCGCCTGATGATCGACCTGCCCAACGATCACGAGCCGGTGGCGGTCTTCGTCCATCGGCCGGAGCTGCGTTATCTGGTCGCTTCGACCGACGGCCGCGGCTTCATCGTGAAGGGCGACGAGGTGACGGCCCAGACGCGCTCCGGCCGCCAGGTCCTGAACCTCGGGGCCGGCGCCGAGGCAGCGGTCTGCGCCCCGGTCGCGGGCGACACCGTCGCGGTGGTCGGCGACAACCGGAAACTGTTGCTCTTCCCGCTCGACGAGGTGCCCGAGATGGCGCGAGGGCGCGGCGTGATCCTGCAGAAATACCGGGACGGCGGGCTTTCCGACGCGATCACCTTCGCCTTGGCCGACGGCCTGATCTGCCGCACGGGCGAGCGCAGCCGGACATTCGACGAGATCGGCGCGTGGATCGGCCGGCGCGCCCAGGCCGGCCGCATGCCGCCGCCGGGCTTCCCCCGTTCGAATCGGTTTTCCTGAGCCCGCGCGGAGGCTATAACCGCAGGCTCTTGGACCAGCGGTTTCCCGGAGGGGGAGTGAAATGACGATCAGCCACACCAACGACAATGCCGGCGCGCGCCTGGCCGCCATCCTTTGGCCGGCCGACGAAACCCAGGCCCGTTTGCTGCGCGGCGCGGTCCTGGCGGTGTTCGGGACACTGATCCTTTACGCTTCGGCCAAGGTCAACGTGCCGATGTGGCCGGTGCCCATGTCGATGCAGACCTTCGCCGTCATGGTCCTGGCGATGGCCTATGGCTTTCGCCTTGGGACGGCGACCATCCTGCTCTACCTGCTTGAGGGCGCGCTGGGCCTGCCGGTCTTCGCGAACACGCCGGAGCGCGGCATCGGCCTAGCCTATATGGCGGGTCCGACGGGCGGTTATCTCGCAGGCTTCGTGGTCTGCGCGGCCGTCGTCGGCTGGCTGGCGGATCGCGGCTGGGACCGCAATCTGGGCATGATCCTGATCGCCTATGCCCTGGGCACGGCTGCGATCTTCGGCCTGGGCATTGCCTGGTTGTCCGTTTTGATTGGGCTCGACAAGGCGCTGACGGCGGGCCTGGTGCCCTTCATCCCCGGCGCGGTGCTCAAGATCGCCTTGGCCGCGGGGCTGATGAGCGCGATCTGGCGCATTCTGGACAAGCGGGCGCGCTGACCCGGCCCGACCGGTTCCCAAAGGAAAGGCCGCCCGACTGGGCGGCCTTTTTTCTTGCGGGCGGTCGCTGCTCCTAGAAGTGCAGCGAGATGTCCCGGTGCGACGCCAGGCAGCTGGCGACCGCGCTGGCAAGTTCGGGAGGCAAGCGGTCGAGCTGACGCACGCCGATCGAGTTGCGGATGAGCGCGTCGTACTCGGACAAGGGGTCGGCCAAGTCGCGCATCGCCGCTTCCCGCCAGGCGACCTCGGCGGCATAGATGTCCTGCGCCTTGGCCAGTTCCATCCGCGCGGTCTCCGGCTCGGGCACCTGTTTTCGGAGCGCGCGCCGCGCCTCCGACAGGGAGGACCGGATATCGCCGGTGCCGGCGATCCGGGATAGAGCGTTATAGCGTTCCAGGATGGCCTCCGCCGCGCCTTCGGGGCTTTCCGTACGCAGGGCCGAATCGAGCGCTTTCATCCGGTCTGCGAGCGCGGCCAGTTCCTCGGCCTGGGCGACTTCGGCCAAGGTTTCCTGAACCGGGGCGTAGGCGTCGTCGACCGTCTTCCGGTAGTCGCGGCGCGCCTTGTCTTCCGCATCCGCCAGGGTGACATAGCCCTTGCGCGCTGCCGCCCAACCGTCCGGGACCTGCCCTTCGAGCTGGCCCAGTTCCTGCTCGAGTATCGCGATACGGTCGGTCAGATCCTGGCTGTCCGATTCGGTGATGCCGGTGCGCGTGGCCCGGTATAGGCGCTGTTTCAGCTCCGCGATCTCGCCGCGGTGGTCGCGGATATCCGCCTGGACCGCCCGCACCTCGCGGTGCAGGGGGGCGTATTCGATGGCGTAGGAATCAACTGCGGCCGTGGCGGCGCGGACCTCTTCAATGCGGTCGAAGGTCGCCAGGGCGAGAGCGAAGCCCTCGCTCAAGCGCGCGCGCCGGTCCTCGGGCAGGAAGCCGATATCGCGGTTCGATATTTCCCGGATTCCGGCCTGCAGGGCATCGCCTTCGAGGTCGTAATAGGCGAAGATATCTTCTTCCATGCAGGCCTGGAGGCGTGGGTTCTTGGGCGGCGGCGCGGTTTCTCCGGTGAGGGAGCTTTGCGCCGGCAGGTAATTGGCCAGGGGCGGGAAGAAGCCGACGATGGCGAGGCCGGCGAGCTGCAAGCCGATGAAGGCTATGACGCCGCGATAGATGGCGGTCGTGCGCACCTGGGGCGGCGCGACGCCGCGCAGATAGAACAGGGCGAAGCCGAAAGGCGGCGTGAGGAACGAGGTCTGCATGTTGACGCCGATCATCACGCCGAGCCAAACAGCCGTGATATTCGCGCTTGGGTCGGCCAGCAGGATGGGGGCCACGATCGGCACGACGACGACGGCGATCTCGATGAAGTCGAGGAAGAAGCCGAGGACGAAGATGACTGCCATGACGACGATGAACTGGGTCCAGAACCCGCCCGGCAGGCCGCCCAGGAAGTCCTTCACCAATTCCTCGCCGCCGAAGCTTCGGAAGGCGGCGGTCAGCATCGCGGCGCCCAGCAGGATGATGAAGACCATGGATGTGGTCTTGGCCGTCTCGATCATTACCCCGCGCAAGGTGTCGTTGATGCGGTAGGCGCGCCATCCGCTCCACGCCACCGAGACGATCAGGCCGATGACGGCGATGACGGCCAGGACGATGCCGATCGAATCCGCCTGCTCGGTGACGTTCTTGATGTTGAGATCGAAGAAGTCGATCAGGACAAGGATCGCGACGATCGAGGCGACCGCCAGCAGAGCGGGCCAATAGGCGCGGCGCCGGCCTTCCATCAGGCGGTATCCGGCCATGATGGTGGCGCCGACGGCGCCGATCGCGCCGGCCTGGTTGACGGTGGCGATGCCCATGATGATCGAGCCGAGAACGGCCAGGATCAGGGCGAGCGGCGGCACCAGGACCAGGAAGACGCGCGCTGTGAAACCCCAGTCGTATTTGCCCTCGTAGGGTACGGGCGGCGCC
>JABIRQ010000481.1 GCA_018699755.1 Rhodospirillaceae bacterium
CCCAAGGCGACAGGCCCTCACCCTGAGGAGGCCCGCAGGGCCGTCTCGAAGGGCGAGGGCCGCACCCCGCCTCCTCAACCCTCTTGCGGCAGGACCACGATGTTGCCGAAGAAGTCCTTGCTCATGAACTTCTCCTGGGCCGCGCGGATTTGGCTGAGCGGATAGGTCTCCGCCAGCACGGGTTTCACCCGCCCCGCCGCGATATGGTCGAGCACGGCCTCGAAATGGCGGGGGTAGCCGATCGACACCCCGATCAGGCGGAGATACTTGAGATACATAGTGCGAAGATCGAAGGGCACGACTGGCCCGGCGATCGCCCCCGAACAGACATAGCGCCCGCCTTCGCGCAGCAGGGCCAGGCAGTCCTGGAACAGCGGCCCGCCTACGATATCCGCGACGACATGGACCCCCTCGCGCCCCGCCGCGTCCTGCACCCGGTCGTAGAAATCGCGCCCGTTCTCGCCGTCCCGCAGCACCACCGCCGCGGGCTTCAGCCCGGCCACGTCCCCGGCCCAGCGCGCGCTGGTCGCGGCGATCGCCTCCGCCCCCCGCGCGTTGACCAGTTGGATCAGGGCCGAGCCGACCCCACCGGACGCCCCGGTGATCAGCACCCGCTCGCCCGCCGTCACGCCGGCGGCGTCGAGCATGTGCTCACCCGTGATGTAGGAGCAGGGGAAGGTGGCCAGTTCGGCATCCGTGAGCGGGCCGTCATGGGCATAGGCGTTCTCCGCCCGCGCCACCGTGTATTGGGCGTAGCCGCCGGGCCGGTCGGCCGAGCCGAAGGAGGCGGCGAAGCCCATCTCGTTCGGGTTCGGCGCGTAATGCACGAAGTTGCAGATGACCCGCTCGCCGACCCGGCTCTCGTCCACGCCCGCGCCGACCGCCGCGATCCGCCCCACGACG
The DNA here is from genome assembly GCA_018699755.1 of Rhodospirillaceae bacterium. Taxonomy (GTDB): domain Bacteria; phylum Pseudomonadota; class Alphaproteobacteria; order CADEGL01; family CADEGL01; genus JABIRQ01. The sequence continues at coordinate 904 of JABIRQ010000481.1, forward strand.
TCGACCCCCTGGATCAGTGGAAAGCGCCCGGGCGCACGGCCCAGGCCGGTCACCGCCTCGGGGTCCCGGTCCGTGCCGTATTTGCCCTCCCGGTTCCAGATATCCGTGTTGTTGAGGCCGCAGGCCGTCACCTCGATCAGCACCTCGCCGGGCCCCGGCGCGGGGGTCGGCGCGTCGCCATAGTCCAGCATCTCGACCCCGCCATGCCCGCGCGTGAGCACCGCCTTCATCGTTCCGGGAATCGCCATCGCCGCCGCCTCCTTCGTTGCCCAAGCGACTCTCGCACGCCCCGCCGCGCCCCTCAACGCAGGAGCCCGCCACCTCACGAACCTGCGCCGGCCCATGCAAGGCGCCTCATCCTGAGGAGGCCGCGCAGCGGCCGTCTCGAAGGACGAGGCGCGTTCGCCGCAGCGCCCGTGCGAACCTCAGCCTTCGAGACGCGACCTCGCGGCCGCTCCTCAGGATGAGGAACGGCGAGCGAACGGACAGGTCTGCCTTACCATCCGCAGCGCCCCGCCGCGCCCCTCAACGCAAGGGGCCGCCACCCTATTCGATCTCTTCACCCCACTCTATCTCCTCACCCTGAGGAGGCCCGCAGGGCCGTCTCGAAGGGCGAGGCTGGCACATCGTGCGAAGCGCGGTCGTCTCGCCCTTCGAGACGCTCGCTGCGCTCGCTCCTCAGGGTGAGGCGACCGCGGGCAACGACCCACCAATCCCATGCCCGGTCCCTCGCCCAGTCCCTCGCCCAGTCATTGAATAATGTGCCCCCCATACCCGTCATGCCCGGCCGGACCCGGGCCATGACGAACGGGTGGAGAGAACGCTCAACCCATCCCCCGATCATTGACCCCCCTGCATCCCCGCCCCCATCATCGCCCCCGAGGGACTCGGACCGGCACAACGGGGACACGCCATGCAGACCCATGCCAGGGTGGTCATTATCGGCGGCGGCATCGCGGGGTGCAGCCTGCTCTACCATCTCGCCAAGGACGGCTGGACCGATATCGTCCTTCTGGAAAAGCACGAACTGACGGCCGGCTCGACCTGGCACGCGGCGGGCAACACGCCGCATTTCGAGACCAGCCTGAACATGGCCCGCATCCAGAAATACTCGACCGAGCTTTACGAGCGCTTGGAGGCCGAGACGGGCCAGCCCACCGGCTTCCACAAATGCGGCTCGCTCCGCGTGGGCGAGAACCAGGACCGGCTCGACCAGTTCCGCCATCTCGAAGCCCAGGCCAAGCACCTGGACATGCCCTTCGAGGTGATCGGCCCCAACGAGATCAAGAGCCTGCTCCCCTTCATGGACCTGGACGGCGTGATCGCCGGCGCCCACACCCCGGCCGACGGCTACACCGACCCGTCCAGCACCACCAACGCCCTGGCCAAGGGCGCGCGCGACCGGGGCGCAGTCATCCACCGCCACACCCCCTGCACCGGCATGCGCCGCGACAAGGACGAATGGGTGGTCGAGACCCCCCAGGGCGAGATCCGCTGCGAGCATGTCGTGAATGCCGGCGGCACCTGGGCGCGCGAGCTGGGCGAGATGGTCGGCCTCTCCCTCCCCATCGTCTCCTGCGAGCATCAGTATCTGGTCACGGAAAACGTGCCGGAGGTCGAGGCCCTGGGCTTCGAATTCCCCCTGCTGCGCGAACCGATGGC
>JABIRQ010000448.1 GCA_018699755.1 Rhodospirillaceae bacterium
CCAGGCCTCGACGCAGCGGTGGCGATAGACCCGTTCTTCCAGCGGCATCTGGCGAATCAGGGTGTCGAAATCGACCGTCTTTTCCTGCTCGACCATGCCGTCGAAGGTCACGGTCCAGGGGCGAAGGGGCAAGGCCTGGGCCTCGTCCGCTATCTGCTTATGCGACCCGAACTCGTAGAAATTGTTGTAGGTCGTCGCCGATTCTTCGTCGGTGATGGCCCGCTCGACCGTATAGGTCTCGTTGCGCGGCACCGGATACAGATCCGCGGTGGGGTCGCCCTCCGCCGCATGGGCGCGGCCCACGGGCGACAGGTTCGACACGGTCTGATCGCCTTCGTCGCAACCGGCCAGCAATCCTGCCCCGGCCAGCAGGATCGGTCCGGCCGCCAAGGCTTTCACCAGGGAACGGCGTTCCCGATAGATCGATTCCGGTGTGGCCGCGCTTTCGGGTAATTCCCAGCCGCGGCGAATCTTGATCAGCATGCCCGATACTCCCTACAGGGTTGCGTGGCTATCAACCTGGAGCGCCGAGGCCTGGGAATGAATTCACAATCCCTTGAGCGATAGCGCCGCGGAATCGCCGAAACGGGATGCCGCACTCACCTGGGCGCGAGCGGATCGGGGCCGCCCGTCGCCCAGTCGAGCAATTCGACCGTGTGGCGCACGGGCGCACCCGCCCCGGCGGCAAGCTGCACCATGCAGCCGATATTGCCCGTGGCGACGATCTCCGGTGCCGTCTTGGCGATATTGACCAGCTTGCGGTCGCGCAGGCGATCCGCCAGGTCCGGCTGCATCAGGTTGTAAGTGCCGGCCGAGCCGCAGCAGAGATGCCCCTCGGGCACGTCCGAGACCGCAAAGCCGGCCGCCGCCAGGAGCACTTTGGGCAAGTCCCGGATGCCCTGGCCATGCTGCATGGAGCAGGCCGAATGATAGGCAACGCGCTGCCTCGTCTCGCGCACCGGCGGCATCAGACCCAGCTCTCCCATCACCTCGGTCACGTCCTTGGCCAGGCCCGCGATCCGTGCGGCCTTCTCGGCCCAGGCCGGATCCGTGCGCAGCATGAATCCGTAGTCCTTGACGGTGGTGCCGCAGCCGGAGGCGTTGATAACCAAGGCGTCGAGCCCGTCCCCCTCCAGTTCAGCTGTCCAGGCCCCGACATTGGCCCGCGCCGCGCGCAAGGCGTCCTTCTCACGTCCCATATGATGGACGAGGGAGCCGCAGCAGCCAGCCCCCCGTGCCACCACGACCTCGCAGCCATGGCGGGTCAGAAGGCGCACCGTGGCCTCGTTGATACCCGGCTCGATCACCTGCTGGACACAGCCAGTCATCAGCGCGACCCGCATGCGCCGCTTGCCCTCGGCGGGAAAGACCTGGGGCCGGTCCATGGTGGAGGCCCGCGCGGGCGCCTGGGCCATGCGCAGGAAGCCCTTGAGGCGACCGGGCATCAGCCAAGCCAGGGGCCGGGCGAGGCTGCCCAGCGCCATCGCAGGGCGAAAGCGGCCCGGATAGGGCAGCAGATGGATCAGCAGTAAGCGCAGCAGCCGTTCGCCCAGCGGCCGCCGATACGTGTCCTCGATATGCTTCCGCCCGTGATCGACCAGATGCATGTAGTGGACGCCAGAGGGGCAGGTGGTCATGCAGGACAGGCAGGACAGGCAGCGGTCGACATGCTTCACGACCTGCGGAGTCGCCGGCCCGCCCGATTGCAGCATTTCCTTGATCAGGTAGATGCGGCCGCGTGGGCTGTCCAATTCATCGCCCAGCAGCACGTAGGTCGGGCAAGTCGCAGTGCAGAAGCCGCAATGGACGCATTTTCGCAGGATGTCGTTGGATGCCGCGATATGCGGATCGGCAAGCTGGGCCAGGGTGAAATCGGTCTGCATACCGTCCCTAGCCCTCCGGATACATACGGCCGGGATTGAGGATGCCGCGCGGATCGAAGGCGTCCTTGATCCGCGCCGTCAGGGCCGCGCGCCCCGGGGATGGCGGCTGGAACACCGGCAGTTCCGCGCGCAGTTCCACCGACCCTCGCAACAGCAGGGCATGCCCGCCCGCGTCGGCCGCCGCGGCGCGGACGAGCGTGGCCCGCGCCCGGTCCGATTCGTCGGGCAGTTCGAGCCAGACCAACCCCCCGGCCCAGTCGAAGCAGTGGCGAACCGGCCCCGACGCCGCGATCCTCGCCGCCAGGGCCGCGCCCGCGGTCGGCGGAACGGAAACCCGCCACAAGGGCCGACCCGTCTCGGCGGCAAAGGGCGCGGCATCACGCAGATGACGCCACAGGGCTCCGGACCGGCTGCTGTGCAACTCTTCGGTCCGTCCGTGCTCGGAAAGCAGGGCGTGGAGCGACGCGGCGCGGGCCTCGACGGAAGGGCCCGGGCCTTCGACGCGAACGAGAGTCGCCGCGCCGTCGGCATCGCGCACCATATCGACCGGGTTCTCCGCCGCGATCGCGGCGGGCAAATGGGCCGCGCCGGAGACCTCGTAGGGGCTGCCCATCGCGGCGCGCATCGCCGCGCCCGCCGCCTCGTCGTCCAGGCCCAGGACCATCACCGTCCGGATCTTTCCCGGCGCCGGCAGTATCTTGACTGTGATCCGGGTCATGGCCGCCAAGGTGCCGTGGGACCCGGCCAGCAGCTTGCAGAGGTCGTAGCCGGTGACGTTCTTGACCACCCGGCCGCCGGCCTTGAACGCCTCGCCCCGGCCGCTGACCGCCTCGACGCCCAGGAAATGGTCGCGCGCCGCGCCAGCCTGGATGCGGCGCGGGCCCGCCAGATTGCAGGCAATCACCCCGCCGATCGTCTGCCGGCCCGCTTCGCCGCCGTAGAGCGGACCGAAATCCGGCGGCTCGAAGGCCAGGTGCTGGCGGTTTTCGGCAGCGGCCGCCTCGATCTCGGCCAGGGGCGTGCCCGCACCGGCCCGCAGCACCAGCTCCTCCGGTTCGTAAAGGTCGATCCCCGTCAGCCCGGACAGGTCCAGACGATCGGCGCTATCGACCGGCCGGCCGAGGCCCCGTTTCGTACCCGCACCGACGACTTCGAGCGGCGCCTCTTGCACTACGGCTTGGCGTATGGCGGCAAGAACCCGCTCCGCCTCCTCGTTCGGCCGGCCTTCCGCCATGTCAGAAACGCGGCAGATCGGGGAAGGGCATCTGGCCCCGGTGTATATGCATGCGGCCCAGTTCGGCGCAGCGGTGCAGGACGGGGAAGACCTTGCCCGGGTTCAACAACCCTTCGGGATCGAAGGCACATTTGACCCGCTGCTGCTGTTTCAAGTCCTCTTCCGAGAACATGGCCGGCATCAGGTCGCGTTTCTCCACCCCGACCCCGTGCTCGCCGGTCAGCACGCCGCCGACCTCGACACAGAGCCGAAGGATGTCGGCGCCGAACTCCTCGGCCTTCTCCAGCTCGCCCGGCGCATTCGCATCGTAGAGAATGAGGGGGTGCAGGTTGCCGTCGCCGGCATGGAAGACATTGGCCACGCGGAGTCCGTATTTTGCGGATAGTTCCGCCATTCGGGTCAGCACCTCGGGCAGGCGGTGGCGCGGGATCGTGCCGTCCATGCAGAAATAGTCGGGCGAGATGCGGCCGATCGCGGGGAACGCGGCCTTGCGCCCCGCCCAGAAGGTCAGGCGCTCGTCCTCGTTCTCGCTCGCTCGGGTGTAGACCGCGCCGCAGGCCGCGGCGATGGTCGCGACCGTCTCGATCAGATGATCGACTTCGGCCTTCGGGCCGTCGAGCTCGACGATCAGCAGCGCCTCGACGTCCAGCGGATAGCCGGCATGAACGAAATCCTCGGTGGCGCGGATCGCCGGCTTGTCCATCATCTCCATGCCGCCGGGGATGATGCCCGCGCCGATCACCTTGGCGACGCAATCGCCCGCCTGTTCGTTCGAGGGGAAGCCGATCAGCACGGCCCGCGCGGTCTCGGGTTTGCGTAGAATCCGAACCGTGACCTCGGTGATGACCCCCAGCAGCCCCTCAGACCCCGTCACGATCCCAAGCAGGTCGTAGCCTTCGGCATCCAGTCCCTTGCCCCCGATGCGCAGGACCTCGCCCTCCATGGTCACGAGTTCCACGCCAAGCAGGTTGTTCGTGGTGACGCCGTATTTGAGACAATGGACCCCGCCCGCGTTCTCGGCGACGTTGCCGCCGATCGAGCAGGCGATCTGGCTCGACGGGTCGGGCGCGTAATAGAAGCCCGCGTGATCCACCGCTTGGCTGATCGCCAGGTTCGTCACGCCCGGCTGAACCACCGCGCAGCGGTTTTCGAAATCGATCTCGAGCACGCTGTTGAACTTGCCCAGCCCCAGGACAATCCCATCCACCAGCGGCAAGGTGCCGCCGGATAGCGAGGTTCCCGCGCCGCGCGGCACCACCTTGACCCCCTGGGATTTGCAGAAGCGCAGCACCCGGGCCACTTCTTCGGTCGTGCTGGGCAGGACGACGGCCATGGGCAGGGCCTTGTAGGCCGTCAACCCGTCGCATTCATAGGCCCGCAGCTCGGCTTCGCCGGCAATCACCGCCTCGCCCGCCAGGATGCTCCGCAGGCCGCGTACGATCTCCGGCGCGCGATCCTGGACCGAGCGGTCCGGTTCGGGCATCTGCATGGCGACACGCCTCTGGTTGCGCTCCGGGTGGGGAGTCTGGGCAGCGATGCGGACAGGGTCAACAGACCATGCAACGCCGAGACGGAAGCGGCGAAGACCCGGGCAAACGAAAAGCCGCGCCTCGCGGCACGGCCTCAAATCGAATTAGCGAAGAACGAACCGCTGCGCGGATCAGCCCTGGCGGGCTTTGAACCGCGGGTTCTGCTTGTTGATCACGTAAACGCGCCCCTTGCGCCGCACGATGCGGCACTGCTTGTGGCGGTTCTTGGCGCTTTTCAGCGAATTAACAACTTTCATTGGACCACTCCGCTTGGGCGGGGCCGGAAGATAGGCGGCTCCCCCATACCTGTCAACTCGCGCGCGTCTCGTCGGGCGCCCGGTTCGCGGCCGCTTCCGCCCGTGGAACGATCAGCCAGGTCAGGACGATGGTCGCCGCGATAGCCCCGACGAACTGGGCGGCGATGAAGGCGGGCGCGTGGCCGGGAAGGATACCGGAGAAGGTATCCGACATCGCCCGGGCGATGGTCACGGCCGGGTTCGCGAAAGAGGTCGAAGAGGTGAACCAATAGCCTGCCGAAATGAACAAGCCGACGGCGTAGGGCACGGCGGAGGGCCGAAATTTGACGCAACCGATGATCGTGGCGACCAGACCGAAGGTCGCGACGAATTCACCGGTCCATTGGCCGATCCCGCTGCGCGCCTTCGTCGAGGCGAACAAGGTCGGCTGATCGAACATGATATGGGCCAGGACCACCCCCGCCAGTCCCGCAACCACCTGCACGCCGACATAGGCAAGGGCCTCGCCCCGGCCGATGCGGCGCTGCATGACGAAGGACAGGGTCACGGCAGGGTTGAAATGAGCGCCAGAGATCGGCCCGAAGACCAGGATCAGCACCATCAGGATGGCGCCCGTGGCCAAGGTATTGCCGATCAGGGCGACGGCCACGTTCCCGCCGGCCAGGGTCTCCGCCATGATGCCGGACCCGACGACGGTGGCCAGAAGACAGGCCGTTCCAAGCGCCTCGGCAGCCAGACGGCGGGGCAGATCGTATTCATTCATTGCTTTTCGTCCCGCTCTCAGGCCGCCGTGTCGCGACTCGATCCGATCTCGTCCAGCCTCTGCTGCAGGCTGAGCTTGTCGATCACATCGAGAGGCAGATTGACGAAGATGTTCAAGCGCCGCTCCAGCATCGCGTAGACCGTTGCAAAAAAAGCGCGGTGGTCGCGCTCCGGCCCGACGAAAGCAGCCGGATCGTCGACTCCCCAATGGGCCACCATGGGGTGACCGAGCCAGATCGGACAGGTCTCGCCGGCGGCTTGGTCGCAGACCGTGAAAACGAAATCCATCGGTGGCGCCCCGTCCTGCGCAAACTCCTCCCAGCTTTTCGAGCGCAGGGTATCGATCGGGTAGTTGAGCTTGCCGAGCAGGTCCAAAGCGAACGGATGAACCTCCCCTTTCGGATGGCTTCCGGCGCTGAACGCCTTGAAGTTCGGCCGCCCGATCCGATTCAGGATGCATTCCGCCAGAATGCTGCGCGCCGAATTGCCGGTGCACAGGAACAGCACATTGAAGACACTCTCCTCGTCGCTCATCGATTCTCCTCCGCTCGATCCGGCTCGCTACCCGCCGTCGCGAGTTCGACGAGCGTCCTACACAATTCCGGCCGTCCTTGGCAGCAATCCGCGGTCAGGAAGGTCAGCAACCGCCGTATGCCTTCGATATCCGCGGCATAGAATATCTGCCGACGGACGCGGGACCGCCGCAGGATGCCCGCCCCTTCCATCAGCCCGAGATGGGTGGAGAGGGTCGAGGGCGGAACGTCCAACCGCGCGGCGATCGCCCCGGCCGCCAGGCCGCCGGGCCCTTCGACGACAAGAACCCGGAAAACCCGGAGCCGGGTCTCGTGCGCGAGGGCCGAAAGGCCGCGTATGGCTTCATTCTCTTCCACATTTCGGAAAATATCGAATGAGAGAACGCGCCTCAACCCCAATCCATGACCCAATCCATGGCCCAACCCGTGGCTTAACGGCTGCTAGCGCAGGCCGCGGCAGGCTTCCGAGCTTCTAAGGCCGGCTTCCGCAATATTGCGCCACACGAGGATGGCCTCGCCCTCCGCCAGATCGAAAGCGTCCCGGGCTTCGCCGACGATGTCGTCGCTTCCCCCCCAGACCGTCCTCTCCATGGCGAAGGCCATGATTTCGAGGTCGCGCGGTGCGAGATGCTCGGCCGAGACCCGCGCGCCGCATTCGCAATAGGCCGTGTTGCTGGAGGGGTCGAGCATGCACAAGGTGCCCAGACGTTCGGCCGCGCTCCCGCCCTCGGCCCCGGCCTGTCCTTCGGCGGCCCAGGCGGGCATGCCGGCGAGCAGCAGCAGGACCGCGATCAGCGGGTGATGCAGACGCCCTCGACAGCCAGATGGCCGTGCCCGCTTAGCACCAGTTCTTCGCATTCGATGGATTTGCCGTCTTGAATGAACACCACGCCGAATCGATCGCCCAAGCCCAGGTCAGGGCGCGGGCAGAAGCTTGCAGAATTGCCGTCGTCCAGGCCGCCATGGGCGCAGAGGTCGCTGTACCCGTTCGCCTCGGTCGCGCATCCCGGATTGCGGATACCGACCCAGGCCGCCTTCCCGGATCCGTTGGAGACGGCGACGCATCGCTCGCTGGCCGCCAGGGCGGGACCGATTCCTGCCAGGCAGGTCGCGATGGCGGCTGCGGCGAGGGTAGTCAACATGCCGGTCCGTAAAATGGTCGTCCTCGCCCGCATGGCGCCCTCCAGGCCGGTGCTGATATCCGATTGAAGTCGATACCACGCTCGTATGGCCCTGAGTAGAGGAGCCGCCATCACCACCGCGTGACTGTCGGACGCTCTCCGCCGTCTCCAAGACCGCTCAATCCCATTCGGAGTCCCCATTTCGACCGGATTTTTCAGGATCGTACCAGTCCCCATCGAGATGCCGATGCCCCCATTGCATGACCTGAAGGAGCACCGGCTCGAGCGCCCACCCTGCCTCCGTCAAATAGTAACCATACCGCACGGGACGGTCTTGGTATGGCTCGCGGCGCACGAGGCCCCAGCTCATCAGGCGACGGAGGCGTTCCGCCAGCATGTTGGTCGGAATCCGCTCCGCGCTGCCTTGAAGAGCCTGAAAAGTGTGCTTGCCGTGCCACAACAGGTCCCTGACGACAAGCAAAGTCCATTTGTCGCCGACCAGCTCCAGTGTTCGCGCGATCGAACAGTGGGACCGGAAGCTGTGGTCATCAGTCTTCTGCATTTCGGTCATCGGGCCACGGTGGGGTTCGGAGCGGTCGCTGCCGCACAATACGGCGCTCACTTTCATATTGAAAGTTTATACAACGACTAGTAACTTTTAAATTAAAAGTAACGTCCACCAGTGCAACGGGGCCGACATGAGAATCCTGATGAACAGATCCTTCCTGGCGAACCTCGCCGCGGCGACGGCAGCTTTGAGCGCCGGAGCATCCGTGGTCGCAACGCGTCTGGTCATCGAAGAGACCGAACCCGTGACATTGGCTTTCTATCGCTATGTGATTGCCGTGGCGTGCATGGTGCCGATCCTGCCGTTTCTGTGGCCACGCGACGGAATTCCCGTTCGGGAAATGGCGAAAATCGCCGTACTTGGGGCGTTGTTCTTCGGCTTTTTCCCCTGGGCATTCAGCGCGGCGCTTCAATACACGACCGCCGCGCGGGGCGCGATCGGCCTGGCGACGATCCCGATCCAGACGCTTGTTGTTGCCACCCTGTTCGGCAAGGAAGCTCTGACACGCGGCAAGATGCTGAGCGTCGGTCTCGCTTTCACCGGGATCGCGGTGGTGTTCGGGCCGGCGGCGCTCACCGTCGCTGGCACCGACCACCTGCCGGGCGACGGGCTAATGCTTCTGGGCGCCTTCAGTGCCGCCATCTTCTCGGTCTTCGGCCGTGGTGTGCTGGGCCGCCATGGCCCACTCTTCGTCACCGCGCTGGCCATGGTCTTCGGACTGTTGGCCCTATTTCCCCTCGCCGTCGCCGGCGGTGCCGTCGAGAGCTGGCCGAAATTCACGCGAGACGGATGGATCGCCCTGCTCTTCCTCGGGACCCTGGGCGGGGCCATCCAGTTCTCCCTGTTCATCTGGGCCCTGCGCTGGCTGCCGCCGACGCGCGCAGTTGTCTATCTGACCTTAAATCCGATTTCGGCGATGATTCTGGCCGTGGCGATACTCGGCGAAACGATCACCGTTACTCTGGCGATCGGTTTGATTTTCGTGCTCTCGGGGATCCTGCTGGCGAATCTGGCGCGGACGGATCACGCAAAAAAATCTCCGTGACCAGCCCAGCGGAAAATCGACAGAAATACCCCGCCGCGACAGCCGAAAACCGTCGCCAGAGAAGGGGAAGGGGAAGGGGAAGGAAAATGGTGGGCGCGGCTGGGATTGAACCAGCGACCCCTACGATGTCAATGCGATCCCATGCCCCTTACTCTTGCTGATCCTTGCTTTCGGAGTGTTGCTATCACATTGTAAAAACACAATTTTTCATATACTCTTATCGCAGCACTGAGGAAACGCCATACTCTGACTTACTCCCATTTGCTGACCCTGTGCTGACCCAGCCAAAAGTCAGCAAGCGATTGAGAGG
>JABIRQ010000398.1 GCA_018699755.1 Rhodospirillaceae bacterium
GGACGTCGAACAGGGAATGGGCGACCTGGCAGGCCACCATGTTCACCTCATCCGCGTAGGTCACGGCGATCAGCATGTCGGTGTCGCGCGCGCCGGCCCGTTCGAGCACGCTCGGATGCGAGGCGTAGCCGACGATCCCGCGCACATCGATGGAATCGCTGATCTTCCGAACCAGGTCCTGGTTCTGGTCGATGACCGTGACTTCATTATCCTCGGTCGCCAGGTGGCGCGCGATGTTGGAGCCGACCTGGCCGGCACCGCATACGATGACCTTCATGCACGTCGCTCCGCCAAGGGATCGGCAAGGGCTGGCCGGGGCCACTTCGAGAGCTGGCTCGGCGGTTGCCCACAGAAGTCGGCCAGGGAAGTCGAAATGACCGGCAAGGGCCTACTCCCCGGCCCGGACAGCGTCAAGCCGCCGAATCGCTGTGGTGCCCCGCCCTTCCGCCCTAATCTTCCGCTTCGGGGCCTCTCGCGGACCCGCCGAGTCCGAGATTCTTCAGCTTGCGGTGCAGGGCCGAGCGCTCCATGCCGACGAAGCTGGCCGTGCGGGAGACGTTGCCGCCGAAGCGCGTGATTTGGGCCAGCAGATATTCCCGCTCGAAGATCTCGCGCGCCTCGCGCAGGGGCAGCCCCATGATTTCGCCCGACCGTTCGCCGTTCAGCGCCGGCGGAGCGGTCGACCCGATTTCCGGCGGCAGCATATCGGCCCGGATCGGCGCACCCGCCTCGCTCGGCCGCATGATCAGCAGCCAGTCGGCCACGTTTCGAAGCTGCCGCACGTTGCCGGGCCAGTCGTAGGCCTGCAGGGAGGCCAGCGCGTCGTCTCCGACGGCGCGCGGCGGAATGCCCGAGGCTTCGGCGGAGAGCTTGATGAAATGCTCGGCCAAGGCCGGAATGTCCTCGCGCCGTTCGCGCAGGGGCGGCACTTGGACCGGCACCACGTTCAGGCGATAGAACAGATCCTCGCGAAAGCGTCCCGCTTCGATCTCGGCGGTCAAATCGCGGCTCGTGGTCGCGATCACCCGCACGTTCACCTCGACCCGGGGCCCGCCGCCGAGGCGCTCGAACGTCTGTTCCTGCAGCACGCGCACGATCTTGCCCTGGGTTTCCAAGGGCATATCGGCGACCTCGTCGAGAAGCATGGTGCCGTTATGGGCGCGCTCAAAGGCGCCGACCTTGCCCTGTCCGGCCCCCTGTCCGGCCCCCTGCCCGGCATTGCCGTTCGTCGGCGGCAACACCCCGAACAGCTCGGACTCCATGCGGTCCGGCTCCATATTCGCGCAGTTGAGTACGATGAAAGCCCCGTCGGCCCGGCGCGAATGCGCGTGGATCAGCCGCGCGACGACCTCCTTGCCCACCCCGGCATGACCCGTGATCAGGACCCGGCTGCTGGTCGGCGCCACGCGGTCGATCGCTTGTCGAAGTTGCTGGACCGCGTTCGATTGGCCGATCAGTTCGGTCGACGGGCCCGCCCGCAGGCGCAGTTCCGCGTTCTCGCGGCGCAGGGAGGCGGCCTCCACCGCCCGCTCGATCAGCAAGAGCAGGCGATCGGATTTGAAGGGCTTCTCGATGAAGTCGTAGGCCCCGCGCTTGATGGCCGAGACCGCCGTTTCGATATTGCCGTGGCCGCTGATCATGACCACCGGCAGGTCCGGGTGCTCGGCCTTGATGCGGTCGAGCACTTCGAGCCCGTCGAGCCGGCTGCCCTGGAGCCAGATGTCAAGAATGACGAGATTCGGCCGGCGCACGGCAACGCTTTCGAGGGCCGAATCGCTGTCGGCCGCCTCGCGAGGCTCATAGCCCTCGTCCACCAGAATGCCGGAAATGAGCGAACGGATGTCCGATTCGTCGTCGACGATCAGAATGTCACGTGACATGAGATGCTGTCTTGCTCTTACGTTCCGACTGTTGTTCCTGACGGCGCTTGTCCTTTGCCGCCTTGTCGCCCCCAACGTCGAATACCAAGCGAACCTCTGCCCCGCCCTCAGGCCGGTCCGCAAGCATCAAATCCCCCGCATGATCTTCCATGATTTTCTTCACGATGGCCAGACCCAGGCCGGTTCCCTTCGCCCGGGTCGTAACATAGGGCTCGGTCAACCGGTCGCGTTCCTCCTTGGGCAGGCCGCGTCCGTTGTCCCGCACGGCGATCTCGACATCGCCCCGATCGGTCAGGACGGCCAGCTCAATCCGCCCCTTTGGCAGGCTTTCGCCCCCGGCGCCCCCGTCCGTTGATTCGCGGCCGTCGATCGAATCGGCCGCGTTCTGCAGCAAATTGGTCAAGGCCTGCGTGACCTGGCGGCGATCGCAGCGTAGCGGCACCTCGGCATCGTCGCCTTCGATCGTATAGGCGATCTCCGGGTTGGCGGTTCTTTGCAGATAAAAAGCTTCGCGGCACACTTCGCCCAGATTTTCGACCTTCATCACCGGGGCCGGCATTCGCGCGAAGGCGGAGAATTCGTCAACCATCCGCCCAATATCGCCGACCTGCCGCACGATCGTATCGGTGCAGGCGACGAAGGTTTCGGGATCGCTCTTGATCTCGTCGAGATACTTGCGCTTGAGCCGCTCGGCCGAGAGTTGGATCGGGGTCAGAGGATTCTTGATCTCGTGGGCGATTCGCCGCGCCACGTCCGCCCAGGCCGCCTTGCGCTGGGCCGAGAGCAGTTCCGAGATGTCGTCGAAGGTCACGACGTAGCCGACGATCCCGCCCGCCGACCGCTCGACCGTCGCCCGCGCCAGGAAGGTGCGGGATCGGCCCGCGCGCTCGACTTTGATCTGGGCTTCCGCGAAGCCCTGTGTCCGTTGCCGGGCCAGGCGGATCAGGCCGGCGAATTCCGGCGCAATCTTGCGCAGCGGATGGCCGATTTCGGCCGCGATGTCCGTCGACAGCAGGGCCGAAGCCGAGCGGTTGGGAAGGTTGATTTGCCCATCGCGGTCCAGGCCGATCACGCCGGCCGATACGCCGCCCAGCACCGCTTCAGTGAAGCGGCGGCGCAGGTCGAGCTGTTGGTTGGCCTCGACCAGTTCCTGGCGCTGAGTTTCCAACTGGCTGGTCATGCGGTTGAAGGCGCGGCTGAGGCTGCCGAGCTCGTCCTCCGGTTCGCTTTCCGCCACCCGCGCGGACAGGTCGCCGGTGCGCACCCGCTCTGCCGCCTCGATCAGGGCGCTGACCGGCCGGGCAAGCTGGGTCGCGAACATGAGCCCGACCCAGACGGCGGCCAGCAGAAGGAGAAGAGCCAGAACGGCGAACATCATCGCGAAATTGATCTGCAGGCCCGAGCGCCTTCCCTCGAGCTGCTGATACACGCTGACCGCTTCCTGGGTGCGTTCGACGTGGTTGATCACGCTCGCGTCCACGAACCGCCCGACATAGAGGAACGTATCGACCAACCGGTCCAGCTGCACGAGGGCGCGCACCCGGTCCTCGCGATCGTTGGTCATGATCGCGACCTCGCCCTCGCGCGCCTTCTCGATTGCCCAAACGGGCACGGGATCGAATTCCAGGGCGTAGCTCAGGCCCGACCGGCCGATCACCTGGGTGCTCCCGTCGAAAATCACCGCCTCCGGCAGGCCGCGCAGCGAGGCATGGGCCGACAACACGCGGTCGAGCAGGTCCCGGTCGTTCCAGATCGCCGGATTCTCGCGGATTAGATCGTGGCCCATGGCCAGGATATCCGCGCGAATGGTCTGCTGATGCTCTTCGAGATAGGCGTCGGCGACCGCCAGGGATTCGCTCAAGGCCGTGCGCACGCGGTCGCTGAACCAGGCCTGCACCCCGAAATTCAGGAACAGGACCGAGGCGACGGCGACCACGATGGCCGGGGTCACGGCAACCAAGCTGAACAGCATGACCAAGCGGACATGCAGGCGCGATCCCGCCGAGCCGCGCCGCCGCTCGATCCAGACCTGAACGATGCGCCGGGCGACCACGGCGCCGAGCGTCAGCAGAATGATGAGATCGATGTTGAGGAGGACCAGGATCGTGTCCGGGTCCGGCCCCAGGGGTGAGGACCGGCTCAACGCGACATAGGTCGCGATGCCCGAGATCGCGGCTGCCACCGTCAAGGCATAGGCCAGCTTGCGCGCGAGATGGGTGCGTCGGGCCCAGGCCGACAGACCGGCCTTGGTCACGCCGGCCGCCATTGGATTCTCGCGGTCGGCCAGCGCCGTCTTCTTGTCGAGTTGGGTACCGGCGCTCATGCCTTGTTTCCGAGAAGCGCCGAGCGTGCCCCCCGACACGCGCCGCCGCTCACACCGTAAGTTGCGCCCCAAGCGATCATTTTAGGCCCCGCGAAACTTCGATGTCCAACTCCTGCAGTTTCTTGCGCAGGGTGTTGCGGTTGATCCCCAGCATCCGCGCCGCGCGAAGCTGATTCCCCCCGGTGACTTTCAGGCTGAGAGCCAGCAGAGGCCGCTCGACCTCGCGCAGGATTCGCTTGTAGACGCCCGCCGCGGGAAGCGTATCGCCATGGGCGTCGAAATAGGCCCGGACATGGCGTTCGACCGCGCCGCTCAGACTGTCGGTCTTGTCGGTGTCCTCCGGGATGGCCTCGCGTCGGCCCTCCCTCAATGCTTCGCGCACCGCGCCGGCGCCGATCGTGGTTTCGGCGCGCAGGGCGGCGAGCCGATAGGTCAGGTTCTCCAACTCCCGAACATTGCCCGGCCAATCGTGTGCGGCCAACGCCGCCAGGGCTTGAGTATCGAAGCTTTTGCGCGGCAGGCCGCGTTCGACCGCCCCGTCGAGGAAATGGCGCGCCAGTTCCGCGATGTCGCCCTGCCGCTCGCGCAGGGCCGGCAGGCGCAGCGGCACGACGTTGAGGCGGTAGTAGAGATCCTCGCGAAAACGGCCGGTGCGAATCCGGTCGCGCAGGTCGCGATGGGTCGCCGCCACGATTCGCACATCCGTCCGAACTGGCGTCCGGCCGCCGACCGGCACGAACTCGCCTTCCTGCAACACCCGCAACAGGCGCGTCTGGGCGTCCGGCGGCATGTCTCCGATCTCATCGAGAAACAGGGTGCCGCCCTGGGCCTGGGCGAAACGCCCGGCATGCCGCGCGGCGGCCCCGGTGAAAGCGCCCTTTTCATGCCCGAACAGCTCGCTCTCGATCAGCTCCCTCGGAATCGAGGCCATGTTGATTGCCGTGAACGGCCCCGCGCGGCGCGGGCCGAAATCGTGAATGGCGCGCGCGACGATCTCCTTCCCCGTCCCCGACTCGCCCGTGATCATCACCGTCAGTTCGGTGCCGACCAGCCGCGCGATCACCCGATAGACGTCCTGCATCGCCGGGCAACGGCCGATCAACGGCAGAGCCGGCGCATCGTCCTCTTCCGCCTCGCCGCGGGCCTTTCCCGCTCGCTCCGCTTCCGCCGCCGCATGCTGCGCCGGGCCGGCCAGGGCGCGCTCGACGGTCCCGATCAGTTCGGTCAGGTCGAAGGGTTTGGGCAGATAGTCGAAGGCGCCGCGCGCCGTCGCCTCGATGGCCGTCATCAGGGTGTTGCGCGCGCTCATGACGATCACCGGCAGGTCGGGGCGCGAATCGCGCATCTGGGCGACGAGGTCCAGGCCGTTGCCGTCCGGCAGCACGACGTCGGTGATGACCAGATCGCCTTCGCCGGCCTCGACCCAGCCCGCCAGGGTCGTCGCATCGCTCGCCATGCGCACGATATGACCGGCGCGGCCCAGCGCATGCCCCAGCACGGTTCGGATGCCGCGATCGTCGTCGGCGACGAGGATGGTCGCTCCGCTCATGCGCCTAGGTCCTCCCTGTCGTCGGCCTCGGCCCTGTGAGCCGGCCCGGTACTCTGAACCGGCCCGGCACCGTGAATCGGAAGACGTATGGTGAAGGTCGTTTCGCCGGGCCGGCTGTCGACTTCGACCGCGCCGCCATGGTCGCCAATCACCTTGGCGACCAGCGCCAGGCCCAGGCCCGAACCGTCCGCCTTGCTCGTCACGAAGGGATCGAAAAGGCTGGCGCGCAACCCTTCCGGGATGCCCGGGCCGTCATCGATCACCCGCAATGCCAGCGGCAGATGCACGCTCCCGCCCGCCGGTCCGGACACCCGAACGCCGTGCTCATAGGCGGTTTCCAAACGAACCGTGCCCGCGCCGTCGCCGATCGCCTCGGCTGCGTTCTTGACTAGGTTGAGCACGACCTGGATCAGCAAGTCGCGGTCGCCCCGGGCGGGCGGCAGCGAGGGGTCGTAGGAATCGGCGAAACGCAGATGGCCGGCGAAGCCGGTCTCGGCGATACGCCGCACATGCTCCAAAACGGCATGGATGTTGACCGGATCCTGGCGCGGCAGGCGCTCGCCGGAGACTGCTTCGACCCGGTCTACCAAGGCCACGATCCGATCGACCTCATCGCGGATCAACCCGGTCAGCGCCCTGTCTTCCTCGTTCAATCCGCGTTCGACGAGCTGGGCCGCGCCGCGAATGCCCGACAGCGGGTTCTTGACCTCATGGGCCAACATCGCCGCAAGGCCGGAGATCGACCGTGCCGCATGGCGATGCAGCAGGCGCTCATCCAGGCGCCGTGCGCCCGCCGCCGGTTCAAACGAAATCACGGCCCCGCCCACGCGGTCCGCCATCGGCGCAACGTGCAGATTGATCAGCCGTTGGCCGGTCCGCGGCGTGTCGACGAGCAGGTCGTATTCGGCCAAGCTCCGACCCGAGACCGCGGCCCGGTCGATCAAGGCGCGGATCGCGCTGTCCGCCGGCAGGAACTCAGAAAGCGGCCGGCCGATCATGCGCTTGGCCGAAATGTTGAAAAACTGCTCGGCCGCCGTGTTGCCGTAAGACACCGTGCCGTCCCCTTCAAGGGCCAACACCGGCGATGGCAGGGCCGAGAGGATCGCATCCTCCGTCGGCTCGGGGCCGTAAGATTCCGGGGCAGGCTGCGGCTTCGCGCGCGCCGTCACGCGGCCTCCCTCTCCGCCGCCGCGTCGCAGGCCGCATCGAAGAAGGTCCGCACGGCCTCCCGCACGGCTTCGGGCTCGGTCAGGCGGTTAACGTGCTCGCGAAACGCCGCCGCGTCGCGCAGCCCGTGCGCATACCACGCCAGATGCTTGCGCGCGGCGCGCAGCCCCTTGAACGCGCCGTGATGCTCCAGCATCGCCTCGAAATGCTCCAATGCGACCGCGCCGCGCTCTGCCGCAGTCGGTTCCACGGGACGCTCGCCCTCGCGGAGATGGCGCGCCACCTGGGCCGGGAACCAGGGCCGGCCATAGCTCCCACGCCCGACCATCACGCCGTCGGCGCCGGATTCGACCAGGCACCGGGCCGCGTCCTCGACCGTCCGGATATCGCCATTGGCGATCACGGGAATGGACACCGCCTCCTTGACCCGCCGGATGAAGCGCCAATCGGCGCTTCCCTCGAAGAACTGGTCCCGGGTGCGGCCATGCACGGTGATCGCCCGGATGCCGCAGCTTTCGGCGATCCGCGCGAGGTTCGGAGCATTGCGGTTCGCCATGTCCCAGCCGAGCCGCATCTTGAGGGTCACGGGCAGGGCAACAGCCTGCACCGTCGCCTCCAGAATGCGCGCGGCCTGCCCTTCGTCCCGCATCAGGGCGGACCCGGCATGCTTGTTGACGATTTTTTTGACCGGACAGCCGAAATTGATGTCGATGATCGCGGCCCCGCGATCCTGGTTCAGCTTGGCGGCCTCTGCCATCACCTCGGGTTCGTGCCCGGCAAGCTGCACTGCCATCGGGCGCTCCTCCGCCCCGGCGGCCAGCTTGCGGGATTCCTTGGTCTGGCGGATGACCGACTGGGAAGCGATCATCTCCGTCACGTCCAGCCCCACGCCGTAGCGCCGGACCATCCGCCGGAACGGCAGGTCCGTGACGCCGGATAGGGGCGCCAGGATCACCGGATCGCTCAAGGCGACGGGGCCGATGGAAATGCTCATTTTCAAGGCACGGCGTTCGACTGCTCGGAATTTGAGCACACCTTAGCGACGGCGCAGGGCCCGGTAAACGACGGCGTTGCGCCGTGGCACGGGTGCCCGCCTCATGCTAAGGGACTAGCCGCGTTCGCTTCGTGAGGCCCGGCACGCCTCCGCGTTTCGCCCGACGACCGGCCCGAGTAGCACCTATGACCCGAACCGTCGCCCTGATCGTCGCCGCCGGCCGCGGAACCCGCTTCGGGGGCCCCGTGCCCAAGCAATATTGCGCCCTCGGCGGCCCGGCGGTGCTCGCCCGGACGATCGCCGCCTTCCGCGACCATCCGGCGATCGCGGCCGTGCAGGTCGTCATCCATCCGGACGATCGAGAGCGCTATGACGCAGCCGTCATCGGGCTCGACCTTCTGCCACCGGTCGCCGGCGGCGCCAGCCGGCAGGACTCCGTGCGCCTGGGCTTGGAAAGCCTGGCCGACGCACCGCCGGACCTGGTCCTGATTCATGACGCGGCCCGGCCGTTTCTGGATGCCGCGGCCATCGACCGGGTGATCGCGGCCCTGGGCGAAGCCGAGGGCGCGGTCGCCGCCCTGCCCGTCACCGATACGGTCAAACGGCAGGACGCGGCCGGGAACAGCGCGGGCACCGTGGACCGCACGGGCCTGTGGCGCGCCCAGACGCCGCAGGGTTTTCGCTTCCCTGCGATCCTGGCGGCCCATCGCGAAGCCCCCGCCGAAGGCCTGACCGACGATGCGGCGGTGGCCGAACGGGCCGGCCTTGCGGTGCGCCTCGTTCCCGGCGACGAGCGCAACTTCAAGATCACCACCGAAGACGACCTGAGGCGGGCCGAGGCCATGCTGACCGAAACATCGCCCACCAGCCCCTCCGGCGCGCCCTCCGCCGCCCCGGCCTGGGAATTCCGCATGGGCATGGGGTTCGACGTCCATCGCTTCGGCCCCGGCGACCGGGTCTGGCTGTGCGGCGTGGCCGTCCCCCACGACCGGGGGCTGATCGGTCATTCCGACGCCGATGTTGGCCTGCATGCCCTGACCGATGCCGTCCTCGGCGCGATCGGCGCGGGCGATATCGGCCATCATTTCCCACCCTCCGACCCCCAATGGAAGGGCGCGCCCTCGGACCTGTTCCTCGCCCATGCCGGGCGGCTCGTCGCCGAACGGGGCGGTTCCATCGCCCAACTCGACGTCACCCTGATCTGCGAGCGGCCCAAGATCGGTCCCCACCGGCCGGCCATGGTGGCGCGCATCGGCGAGATTCTCGGCCTCGCCCCGGACCGGGTCAGCGTGAAGGCCACGACGACCGAGCAGCTCGGCTTCACGGGGCGCGGTGAGGGCATGGCCGCCCAGGCCATCGCCACCGTGCGCCTGCCCGCAGGTCAGGACGTCTGACCTCGTGAGCGCACCCGTCCGCCGCGACCTCTCCTGGTGGGCCGCCACCTGGTTCGGCGCGGGCGCCCTGCCGAAGGCGCCGGGCACCTGGGGCTCCCTCGCCGCCCTGCCCTTTGCCTGGATCATCCAGACGGGCCTCGGCCCCGGTGCCCTGATCGCCGCGGCCCTGGTGGTGTTCTTTCTCGGCCTCTGGGTGTCCGAGCATACGGCGCGCGCCCTGGGCCATTCCGACCCCGGCCAGATCGTGATCGACGAGGTCGCCGCCCAATGGCTGGTGCTCGCCGTCGTGCCGCCGAGCTGGCAGAGCTATCTCGCCGGGTTCCTGTTGTTCCGTCTGTTCGATGTCCTGAAGCCCTGGCCGATCCGTCGGATCGAGCGCCGCCTGGGCGGCGGGTTCGGCATCATGGCCGACGATATCATGGCTGCCGTCTATGCGGCTCCATTGCTCTTCGCACTCTATGATTTCGGATTACTCTCATGAATAATAGTGATTTATATTATATCTCTAATAAATTACTCAAAGATTGCAGGCGTGCGACCTTGCACCTTGCCACGGCCGAGTCCTGCACCGGCGGGATGATCGCGGCGGCGCTGACCGCGATCGCCGGTTCCTCGGATGTGTTCGAGCGCGGCTTCGTGACCTATTCGAACGAGGCAAAGGCGGAGCTGCTGGGCGTGCCCATGGCCCTGATCGTCGAACACGGCGCGGTCAGCGAGCCGGTCGCCCGCGCCATGGCCGAGGGCGCCGTCGCCCGCTCCGCCGCCCAGGTCTCGCTCAGCGTCACGGGCATCGCCGGCCCGGGCGGCGCGACCCCTACCAAACCGGTCGGCCTGGTCTTCCTCGGCGCGGCCCGGCGTGGGGCGGAAACCTTGGTCGAGCGCCACGTTTTCGACGGCGACCGCGGCACGATCCGCCACGCCGCGGCCCTGGCCGGGCTCGCCCTGCTTTCGCGCCGAATCGGCTGAACCCGGACTCGCCCCGCCATGACGCCAACCGAAATCCCCGGCCGGGCCGTCCTGTGGTGCGGTTTGAGCGCCGTGGGCCTGTTCGCTCTCGGCGCCGGGCTCTTCTACGTCGTCACCGCTTTCCTCGCCGCCGAGCCCTTAGATCCGGTGGTGAATCTGCTATCCGGTTTCATCATCGAGGTCACGGCCCTCGCCCTTCCCCTGTATTTCTTCGTTGCGCGGCGCCATTGGCGTGGCTGGGCCGCCCTCGGATTCATGCCGACGAAGGTGTGGATCGTCGCCCTGGCCCTTGTGGCCTGGTTGGTCGCCCTGCCCCTGATCGGCACGGCCGAGGAGGCATTCAGCGCTTGGCTCGACCTCGGCGACCGCAATCCGCAATTCGACTCGATCGGCGAACTGCTCGACGGCCCCGCGGCGCTCGCGGTTGCGGTTCTGCTGATCGGCGTGATCGTGCCCATGGCCGAGGAAGCCTTCTTTCGCGGCCTGCTGTTTGGCTGGCTGCGCGGTCGCCTGGGTCTGCCCGCCGGGGTCCTGCTCAGTTCGCTGCTGTTCAGCGCCGTCCACGTCTTCGACGTGGTGCTGTTGCCGGTCTTCCTGCTCGGGGTCCTATTCGCCGTGATCTATGCGCTGAGCAAGAGCCTGTGGCCCGCCGTCGCCGCCCACGGCCTGCACAACACGATCCAGCTTGTCTGGCTCTACGCTGCCGTAAACCACGGCATGCCCCTGCCCGGCTACAACGCCTAGGTCCGGGCTCCCGCCGAACCCTGTCCATAGAGAACCTTCGCGCGGGCCTCGAAGGCGGCGACCATGCGGCGCACCGCCTCGTGGAAGAACGCACCGATCACGGCTTGGAGCATGCGCGAGCGGAATTCGAAATCGACGTAGAAATCGACCGCCGTCCCGCCGTCCGGGCCTGGCTCGAAGATCCAATGGTTATTCAGGTATTTGAACGGGCCTTCGGCATAGGTCACGTCGATCCGGCCGGGCCGGTCCAGGACCACGCGCGAGGTGAACCGTTCGCGGATCATCTTGTAGCCGATAACCAGATCCGCACGGATCACGTCGTCCTTGCGCTCGCGGATGCGCGCGGCCACGCACCAGGGCAGGAATTCGGGATAGCGGTCGATATCCACGACCAGGTCGAAAAGCTGCGCCGGGGTATAGGGCAGGTTGCGCCTTTCGGCATGGCTGGGCATGCGGCGGTCAGGCGCTCGCGGCCAGCTTGGCGTCCCGGGCCGCGCGCAGCCGCGCGAAATCGTCGCCCGCGAGATAGGAGGAGCGGGTCAGTGGCGAAGCGGAGACCATCAGGAAGCCCTTGCCATAGGCCATCTTCTCGAAGGCCTGGAACTCCTCCGGCGGCACGAAGCGCTTGACCTCGTGATGGCGCGGCGTCGGCTGGAGATACTGGCCGATGGTCAGGAAATCGATATCGGCGGCGCGCATGTCGTCCATCACCTGATGGACTTCGCCCCGATCCTCGCCCAGCCCGACCATCAGGCCCGACTTGGTGAAGATCGACGGATCGAGCTTTTTCACCCGGTCGAGCAGGCGCAGCGAGTGGAAATAGCGCGCCCCCGGCCGCACGGTCGCATAGAGGCGCGGCACGGTCTCCAGGTTGTGGTTGAAGACGTCGGGCCGGGCCTCGACGACGATCTCCAGCGCGCCCTCTTTCCTCAGGAAATCCGGGGTCAGCACTTCGATGGTTGTCTCCGGCGAGCGTTCGCGCACCGCCCGGATCACCTTGGCGAACTGCTCCGCCCCGCCATCGTCCAAGTCGTCCCGGTCGACCGAGGTGACGACGACATGGGCCAGGCCCAGTTCGGCCACGGCCTCCGCCGTGCTCGCCGCCTCGTGCGGGTTCACCGCGCCGGGGATGCCCGTCTTCACGTTGCAGAAGGCGCAGGCCCGCGTGCAGGTGTCGCCCAGGATCATCACCGTGGCGTGCTTCTGGGCCCAGCAGGTGCCGATATTGGGACAGCCGGCCTCCTCGCACACGGTGGCGAGGCCCAGGCGGCGCATCAGCTTGCGCGTCTCGAAATACTGCGGATCGGTCGGCGCCTTGACCCGAATCCAAGACGGCTTGCGCTTGATCTCCGTCGTCGGCCGATGGGCCTTCTCGGGATGGCGCGGGGCCGCCTCGCCCGCGGCTTTCGGAAACTCTTTGATGTCGCTCGGCACAGGCTAGAAATGGATGGCGCGGCCGTAGGCGTCAAGCACCGACTCGTGCATCATTTCCGAGAGGGTCGGATGCGGGAAGACGCTGTGCATCAGTTCCTGCTCCGTCGTCTCCAGGGTCATGGCCACACCGTAGCCCTGGATCAGCTCGGTCACCTCGGCGCCGATCATGTGGGCACCCAGCAGTTCGCCCGTCTTCTCGTCGAAGATCGTTTTGACCATGCCCTCGGCCTCGCCCAGGGCGATGGCCTTGCCGTTGCCCTGGAAGGGGAAGCGCCCGACCCGCACCTTGCGTCCGCCCTCCTTGGCCGCCGCCTCGGTCAGGCCGACGCTGGCCACCTGGGGCTGGCAATAGGTGCAGCCGGGAATGCGCCGCTTGTCGATCGGGTGCAGGCCCTTCACCCCAGCGATGCGCTCGGCCGCCAGCACGCCTTCGTGGCTCGCCTTATGGGCCAGCCAGGGCGCACCGGCCACGTCGCCGATGGCGTAGACGCCGGGCTCTCCCGTCTCCAGCCATTCGTTGGTGACGATATGGCCCTTCTCGACCTTCACCTTGGTGCCGTCGAGGCCCAACTCCTCGACATTGCCGGTGATGCCGACCGCCAGGATGACCCGGTCGAAGCTCTTGGTTTCTTTCTTGCCGCCGGCTTCAATGGTGGCCTTCACGGAATCCTTGCCCGCTTCCAGCTTCAAGACCTTGGCCTCGGTATGGATGGTCATGCCCTGGGCCTTGAAGGCCTTCAGCGCGAAGGCCGAAATCTCTTCGTCCTCGACCGGCAGGACGCGTGGCAGGACTTCGACCACCGTCACCTCCGCGCCCATCGTCCGGTAGAAGCTGGCGAATTCGATGCCGATCGCGCCCGAGCCGATGACCAGCAGGCTCTTGGGCATGGCTTCCGGCACCATGGCTTCCTTGTAGGTCCAGATCAGCTTGCCGTCCGGCTCCAGCCCCGGCAGGGTCCGCGCCCGCGCGCCGGTGGCGAGGATGATGTTCTTGGCCATCAAAGTGGCCACGTCCTTGCCGTCCTTGGTCACCGCGACCTTGCCCTTGCCCGCCAGCTTGCCGTGGCCGTCGATCACCTCGACCTTGTTCTTCTTCAACAGATGCGCGACGCCATTGTTGAGGCGACGGGCGACGGTGCGCGAGCGCTTGACCACGGCCGCCATGTCGAAGCCGACATTGTCGGCCTTCAGCCCATAATCCTTGGCGTTCTGCATGTAGTGATAGATCTCGGAGGTGCGCAGCAGCGCCTTGGTCGGGATGCAGCCCCAGTTGAGGCAGATGCCGCCCAGATGCTCGCGCTCGACCACCGCGGCCTTGAGGCCGAGCTGCGCCGCGCGGATCGCCGCGACATACCCGCCCGGCCCGCCGCCGAGGACGACCAGATCGAAACTCTTGTCAGCCATAAGTCCGTTCCGTTTCCGTGGCTTTCTTGGCAACGGGTCCTCGCCCTTCGAGACGGCCCTGACGGGCCTCCTCAGGGTGAGGGCCCTAAGGCATTCAGCGGTTCCTCATCCTGAGGAGCGCGCAAAGCGCGCGTCTCGAAGGATGATTGGCACACCGCTCTCCTTTCCTACAGCAGCATCGTCAGCGGGTCTTCGATCAGGCGCTTGAAGGCCCGCAGGAACTCGGCCCCGACCGCGCCGTCGATCGAGCGATGGTCGACCGACAGGGTACAGCTCATCACCGTCGCCACGGCCAGGGCGCCGTCCTTGACCACCGGACGCGGCTCGCCCGCGCCGACCGCCAGGATCGCGCCCTGCCCGGGGTTGATGACCGCGCCGAATTCGCGCACCCCGAACATGCCCAGGTTGGACACGGTGAAAGTGCCGCCCTGGTATTCCTCGGGCGCCAGCTTGCCCGCCCGCGCCCGCTCGGCCAGATCCTTCATGGCGCGCGAGATGGTGGCCAGGCCCTTGCCGCCCGCGTCGCGGATCACCGGCGTAATCAACCCTTCGTCCAGGGCCACGGCGACCGAGACGTCGGCGCGCGAAAAGCGCCGCGTTGCCGTTTCGGTCCAGGTCGCATTGGCCGCCGGCACCTTGAGCAGGGCCAGAGCCGCCGCGCGCACGACGAAATCGTTGACCGAGATCTTGTAGGCGTCCGGCCCGTCTTGCGGCGCACGGTCGTTCAACTCCTTGCGCACCTTCAGCAGGGCGTCGATCTCGCAATCCATGGTCACGTAGAAATGAGGCGCGGTCTGCTTGGATTCGGCCATGCGCTTGGCGATCACCTTGCGCATGGTTGAATGGGCGATCTCCTCGTAGGGCGGCAGCAATTCGTCGGGCACGGCCGGCGCCTTGGCCGCGGGCGCCTTCGATGCCGCGGGCGGCGCACCCTCTGCCTGGGTCTGCGGCGCGGCCGCCTTGCCGTCGTCCCGGATCATCACCTCGACATCCGCCTTCACGACCCGCCCATGCGGCCCGCTGCCGGAAATTTTCGACAGATCGATCCCCGCCTGCTTGGCCATCCGCTTCGCCAAGGGGCTGGCGACCAAGCGGCCGTCTCCATCTTCGCTGCCCGTCGCCGGGCTGGGCCTGGGCTCCATTGTCTTTTCCTCGACCGGCGCCTTCGCCATCTCTGCCCCATCCTTCTTGGCGGGATCTTCCTTCGCCGGTGCGCCGCCGGACGAGGCCCCCGCGCTCTTCCCAGCGTCCTTCAGGGCCGATTCGTCCTCGCCCTCTTCCAGCAGGATTCCGATGGGCGCGTTGACCGCGACGCCTTCGGTGCCGTCGGGCACCAGGATCTTGCCCAAAATGCCCTCGTCGACCGCCTCGACCTCCATGGTCGCCTTGTCGGTCTCGATCTCGGCGATCACGTCGCCGGCGGCGATCTCGTCGCCTTCCTTCTTAAGCCAGCGCGATA
>JABIRQ010000434.1 GCA_018699755.1 Rhodospirillaceae bacterium
CGGCATGGGGGTTGAGGCCGGCGACGGCCAGACGCGGCGCGGCGATTCCGAAATCCCGCGCCAGGGCCTCGGCCGCGATCTGGCCGCAGGCGACGATGGCGTCGCGGGTCAGGGCGCGCACCGCTTCGCCAAGGGCGAGATGGACTGTGACCGGAATCACGCGCAATTCGTCACAGGCGAGCATCATCACCGGCCGGACGCCGCCCGCCAGTTCGGCCAGGAATTCGGTGTGGCCGGGATGGCGGAAGCCCGCCGCGTAGAGGCTGGCCTTGTGGATCGGATTGGTGACGACCGCGCCGGCCTGGCCGTTCAGGGTCAGGCGCACGGCCTCCTCGATCGATCCGATCACGGCGGCGGCCGTCGCACCGTGGGGCCGGCCCATGTCGGGCGTCGCCGGCAGGGCCGGGCCAAGCGCGGGCAGGGCATGGGCAAACACCGCGCTGGCCGCCTCGACCGAGGACACCGGCTCGACCAGCAGGGCCAGACCCAGCGCCTTCGCCGTTTCCAAAAAATACGCGGGATCGCCGAGGGCGACGAAAGCAGGTCCCGTTTCGCGCAGCTCGAGCCAAGCCTTGCAGGCGATTTCGCCACAGATGCCCGCCGGTTCGCCCAGGGTCAAGGCCAGGGGAAGCGCATCCGATTCGGCCATCGGTGCGCGGCCGCCCTAGATCCGCAAGTCGACGAAAGCGCTGTTGCGCAAGTCGCGCATCAATCGGCGGCTGATGATATCCAGCCGCTCGCGCACCAGTGTTTCGCGGATGTCTTCGCGGAGGACGTCGCCGACTTCCTGCCGTTCGCAGATCATCACGATCAGGATGCCGCTGCCGGTTTCGATCGGCTGACTGATTTGCCCGGCCTCGAGGGGAGAAATAACCGCCCGCAAATCGGGCTGCAAGTCAGCCAGACGGGTCTCACTCGGCAGGCCGAATGTTTTTGCTCCGCTTTCGTCCCGAAGACGCACCAGGTCGCCGCAACCCGTAACCGTATCCCCGATCAGCGCCGCGAGCTTCTTGGCGTTCTCGCGCTCTTCTTGCGGCACGCCGGAGGGCAAGGGCAGAAACATGTGCTCCAGGGTAACCATCGTCGCGATGCCCGCACCGGGGTCCACCGTTCGGCGGTCGCGCAGCAGCACGATATGAAACCCGCTCGTGCCGCGGATCGGCTCGGCGACCTGGCCTGGCCGGAGTCCGGCGACGACGGTCGCGATCTCTTCTTGAAGCTGCCCTTCGCGCATCCAACCCAGGTCACCGCCGACCGTCGCGCTGGCGCTTTGGGAAAATTGCTGGGCGAGCGCGGAGAAGTTGCCGCTGTCGCGCGCCTGCTCGTAGATCCGATAAGCCGCGGCGCGGATTTCGGCTTCCTGGGACGGTGAATCGACGGCCAGGAATATCTCACTGATCTGCGACTGCGGTTGCCCGCTGCTCGCCTGGATTTCCGTGAAGGCTTCGTCGACTTCCTCGTCGCTGATCTGCACTTCCTGCAGCATGCGCCGTTCGAGAACGCGGTTCCAGGCGAGGCCGGCGCGAATCTGCTGTTCCATCGTCGAACGGTCGATGGAAGCCCGTTGGAGCAATCGGTCGAAATCGCCTTGGGCCATACCGTTCTGTTGTTCGATACCGACGATGGCTTCCTCGATCCGCTGTTCGGGGACCGAGATGTTCTGCTCGCCGGCCATCTGCAATTGCAGATGTTCGTCGATCAGGTTGCGCAGGACCTGGGGGACGAGGCGCTGGCGGGTTTCGTTGTTGTCTTCGAGACCGGTCGAAAGGATGACGAGGCGGAC
Organism: Rhodospirillaceae bacterium; assembly: GCA_018699755.1. Classification (GTDB taxonomy): domain Bacteria; phylum Pseudomonadota; class Alphaproteobacteria; order CADEGL01; family CADEGL01; genus JABIRQ01. The sequence goes on from JABIRQ010000434.1 coordinate 1,784, forward strand.
GCGCTGTACCAGATCGTAGACCGAGATGACATCGTCGTTCACCACCGCCGCGATGCGCATGATGTCCTGCGCCGACGCCCTTTGGGCCGGCGCAATCGCCGCGGCGAGAACGAAGATGGCGCCCAGCGCCCACTGCAATGCGCCGCGATGGCTCTCGCGGCGATTTCCTTGTCCGGTCATGACCCCATACCGAGTCCGTTGGGTGATGCGATGGAAGGCACGGTCTAGCGGACCGCCGTTCCGACCTCGCCGAGATGTTTGAACACCAACCGGAATAGCACGGTGTCGGTTTCCTCGAAATCCCTGTCGCGAAAGAAGCTGCGCGAGAAATTGGCGTCGAAGGTGAAACATTCGTCCTCATATAGCACCCCCGCGCTCGTTCGCAGCGCTCCGCCGCCGGGGGTCAGGTCGCGCCGATGAGTGGCCCGGAAGGACCAGTAGTCGGTCAACTGAACCCGGCCGGAGACAAACAACTCTTCGCGGGTTCCGAATTCGCTGCCGATTTCGGTCTGCCGGAAGAAGAGATAGCTGGTTTGTATGCGGAGCCATTCCGGGCCCGCTGCCATGCCGACCTCGTTGCGGGTGGGACCAAGATCGGTCCGGGCGAGGCGAAAGCGATAGACCAGATCCAGATAGTCGCCCGGCGAGGCGCGCACCCGGCCGACATAGTCGGAAAGCTGGTCGCGGAGGCCGGAGCCGTCTTCGAAGGTGTCGTCGTCTTGGCGGAAACGGTAGCTCTGGCCGATGAAGAAGGTCGATTGGCCGCCGCCATCGCCATAGACGCCGCCGTTCAACCCGTAGACGAGGCGCTGGCCGCCATCGACCCGGTCGAGCCCGGAAAACCGGTTCGCGCTGAACAGATTGGCGTCGTCGAACTCGAAGCCGCGGCTGTCTTCATTGGGAATCTTGCCTGGATTGCCGCCGTTCGGGCCGACAACCAGGGCGGCGACGGGTTCGATGATCTGGCGGGTTGCACCGCCGTTCCGCACGAAGGGGTAGCGCCATTTGAGCATGGCTTGCGGGAAAAACCGGCCCGTCAGGCCGCTTTCGGTGCTGCCGGTCGGACGACTTGGGGTTTGCACGTCGTCGACCCAATAGGCGTCGCTCTGGACCGAGGCGCTCAGCTCCCAGACATCGCCCCAGGACGAGGTATAGGGCGCGGCCCAGCCTAGACTCAGGGAGAGGCGCCTGCTGTCCGTGCCTTCGATCCGGTTCAGGTTCAGCACATTGGCGTCGACTTCCCAACGGCCGCCGATCGAATCCGGCTGGCCGACATGGTTGTAATTGGCCACGGGCAGGATGATCGGCACTTCGTCCTGGTCCTGATCCTCGCGGAGATCCAGGAAGTAGTAGCCGTCGGCGCGCATGTAGTTGCGCCCGCGGAAGCCCTCGACGAAGGGGTTGTTTGTCAGCACGTCCTCCGACGAGAAGCCGTAGCGGCGCAGATAGGTGTCGTCGGTGGTATAGGCGGTGTCGAATCCCCAGCGGTAGGTCCGGTCGATGTCGAAGCGGCCTTTGCTGAAAAGATGTCCGCGGTTGATGTCCTCATCGAGTTGCTCTCCGTCGCTGCCGCGCCGCTTGACACGGGTAAAGCTGCCGTCGGTTTCGAACTCGCCAGAGGTGAAGCGCTGACGGTATTCGGCGGCAAGGGCGACGCGTTCCTTGGTCGTGAAGATCGGCGTGATCGTCGCGTCCTTGTCGGGTCCCATGGTGAAGAAATATGGCGTGCGCAACAGCATGCCGAGTTGGGAATCGTTTCCGAAGTCCGGCGTCAACAGGCCCGAGCGGCGCTTTACCGTCGGGTCGGGATGGGAGAAATACGGCGTGTAGAAGACGGGAACGCCGTACATCTCCATCCAGGCGTCGGTGTACTCGATGTCGTGGGTGCGTTGGTCGTGGACGACCTTGACGGCCTTGATCTGCCAAAGCGGAGCGGCCTCGGGGTCGTCCTCGCAAAGCTCGCAGGGGCTGAACACGGCCTTGCGCATTTCTGTCCGCACACCGCCCTGAAGCCGGCCGCCGGCCGCCGCTATCCGCGAGTTGTCCGTGAGCAGGATGCGCAGATCCCGCACCACGCCGTTCTTCATATCGTCGGCCAATTCCATGTATTCGGCGAAGACCACCTCGCCGCCCGGCTCCAGCAGGCTGACATGGCCGTTGGCGGAAACGGTATTCTCGCGCTCGTTATAGGTGACACGGTCGGCCAGAACGACGCGATCGCCTTGCGCGATCTCGACACTGCCCGAGGCCACGACGATACCCAGATCCTCGTTGTAGCTCACCTCGTCCGCACTCAGCAGAACGGGCTCGCTCGAACTCGGCCGCTCCTGTGCGATCGCCGGCGGTCCCCACAGACCGGCCAGGATCAGCGCCGCGATGAATATGCCCCTCCGCATTGGACCCTGCATCGTTCCGGCGCCCCTAGCCTTCCTCGACATGGATCAGCAGGGCCGAACCGACCAGGACCGCCGCCACGGCCGGCGTCCAGGCCGCGAGGGCCACCGGCACGGTGGCCGATTGTCCGAGCGCGGCGACGACATCGGATAGGAAGTAGAGCAGGAAGCCGGTCAGAACGCCGCCGCCCATGGTCCAGACCACCGCGGTACGGCGCGGCGCGGCGCGCAGCGCGAAGCCGGCACTGAACAGCACCATGGCGCAGAGCAGGAAGGGGTCCGAAAGCAAGCTGTGCCAGTAGAGGCGGTGTCGCAGACCCGAAAATCCAGCTTTCTCCAAGGTCTTGATGAAGGCGGGCAGATCCCAGAACGAAATCGAGGCTGGCGTTGCGAAACTGTCTTGGATTTTGAGCACGGTCAGGTCGGTCTTGACCGTGTATTCCGGCTCGTAGCGCGCGGGCTGCTCCGGTGAGGTGATCCAGCAATCGCGCAACAGCCAGTAGCCGTCCTCCAGAAGCGCGCTCGCGGCGTCGATACGCTGCACGAAGCGATCCTCGCCCTCGTACATCAGGATAATGACGTCGCGCATCTCCATGCCCTGGGGCGAGACTTCCCGGGCATGGACCACCGCTTGACCGAAATCGTCCGCTTGGCGCAACCAGATGCCCGAACTCGAGACGGCGAGCAGGCTCGACCGGCCGCGCAGGTATTTGCCCTCGATCTGCTCGAAGCGCGAGAGGGTGACCGAGGCGAACGGATTGAACACCGCGACCTTGAATACCCCGATCGTGAAGGCGATGAGCAGCACCGGCAGCAGGAATTGCAGGGCGGAGACGCCGGCGGACCGGACGACGACGATTTCGCTGCTTCTCGCAAGGCGCCAGAACGCCGCCATGCCGCCGAACAGAACCGCGAAGGGCACCGCCTCCTGCGCCATATTGGGTAGCTTCAGCAGTGCCATCGACATCACGATGTCCAAGGTGGCGTCGGGTTTGCCGGAGGCGCGGCGCATCAGCTCGACGGTGTCGAGCAACAGAATCAACCCAACCAGGCCACCGAACGCGATGGCGAACCAGACCAGGAACTGGCGCCCGATATAACGGGACAAGGTCGTAGACAGCCGCATCGGCCCCTCCCGTCCGCCTTCAGGCCGCGTCGGTGGCGGCGCTGAGGCCGCGCGCCGCGCGCAAGCGACCGCCGCGGGCCAGGATGAATCCGGATACCAGGATCGGCAGGGCCGCGTTGAGATACATCAGCGGGATCGCGTCCATATGCTTCGCCGCCAGATTCTGGATGGCGATGCCGGCGGCCTGCACGACGACCACCGCGCCGACCGCGACGGCGATACGCTTCGTCTGCCCGCGCCTGTCGAATTCGCCGGACAGCAGGCTGGCCAAGGCAATCAGCACGAAGCCGA
>JABIRQ010000311.1 GCA_018699755.1 Rhodospirillaceae bacterium
CTTGAGCAGGGTCGTCTTGCCCGAGCCGTTGGCCCCGACGATCGCGTGCAGGCCCGGCGCATTCACGTTGAGCGACAGGTCGTCGATCGCCGGTTTCTCGTCCGCGCCGCCGCCGTACCGGAAGGTCGTCTCTTCCAAGGTGATCCGGCCCCGGGGCCGGTCGAAGGCGATTTTGCTCTCCGTCCGTTCCTCATCCAGCGCGAAGACATCGCCCAGGCGGGCTGTCGCCTGACGGCTCATCGCAAAGACGCGCCATTGGGAAACGAGTTGCTGGAAGGGCGAGACGATCCGGCTGGCGATCATATTCGTCGCGATCAGCGAACCGATCGTAAGCCGCTGGTCGATGATTGCAACGGCCCCCACCGTGGTCAGCAACACGGTCGTGAACAGGGTCAGTTCCATGCCCAGGTTCGAAAAGGAATCCTGGCGCTTGCCGCGCACCATCGAGCGCTCGATCGTCGCCGCATGGCTTTCCTCCCAAGCCGGGCGCAAGGCGTCCGCCAGGGCCAGGGCCTTAATGGTGGAGCGCCCGGCCGCGAACTCGCCGATCAGGCGGTCGCGGTCGATTCCGGCTTGGCGCTCCTTCGCATTGGCCGCCGTCAAGGTGCGCCCGCTCAACCAAGCCAGAAGGACGAAGGCCGGAACAATGATCAGAAAGACCCAGGCGATGGGCGTGGCGACGATCAGGATGAAGGCGACGAACAGGACGGCGAAGGGCAGATCCGTCATCAAGGCGGCCGAGGCGCCGGAATAGGCGTTGCGGACCACCTCGATATCACGGAACAAGGCCTGCCAATAGGATGCCGGCCGGCCCTCGAGCGCGCGCAGCGGCAAGGCCATCAGCTTCTCGAACAGCCGGCGGCCGATCGCCGCGTCGATGCGCAGGGCGACCCGTTGGAACATGCGGCTGCGGGCCTGGCGCAAGGTCAGATCGAAGGCAAGCGCGAGGGTCACGCCGATCGCCAAGCCTTGCAAGGTGCTGATGCCCGCGAAGAACACGACCCGGTCGTAGACTTGGAGCACGAAGATCGGCACGGCGAGCGCCAGCAGGTTGACGAACAACGAGGTCACCAGAACCTCGCGATAAGCCGGTCGCATGGGGCGCAGGACATCGCGGAGCCATTGCCGCTTGGCCCGGCCGCCCGCGCTCGCTTCCTCGCTCATGGGTTTTCCTGACCCCGATTCGCTCATCGCCGCAGGATAACCCTATTCGCGAAGTTGTCAGCCACCGCTGGCGCGGGTCCGGCGGCGATCAGATGACCTGAACGTCTTCCGTGCCGACGCTGGTGCCCGCGCCCACATTGGCGACCACCGTATACCCGGCCCCGGTCGCACCATTGCCGTCGGCGATCACGTTGCCTTGGCTGTCGACCACGATGCGCGCGGTGGCGTCGGCGGCGCCGGCATTCGTGCCGTCGTATTCACTGCCGATGATGAAGAAGTTCGTGCCCGTATCGAAACTATCGCCGGCGCTGAATCCGTCGAAGCCGGCCCCGACCATGACCAGCCGGTCGATATTCGTCAGGAAGTCCGAGATCGTGTCGACGTCGAGGCTCAGGTTCGTCGGCGTGTCGTCCGACGCCGCGACGGCTCCTTCGCTGCTGTCGTTCCAGAGGAAGACGTCCTGCCCGTCGCCGCCGCGCAGATCGTCCGCGCCGCCCTTGCCGGTGAGGATGTCGTTGCCCTCCTCGCCGCGCAGGCGGTTGGCGCCCGAATCGCCGGTCAACTCGTCGTCGAAGGCGGAACCGCGCAGCCGTTCGATATTGGTCAGGGTGTCGGTCTGACCGAACGTGTCTGTCGCGGTACCCGCGCTCAAATCCGCCGTCACGCCACGGTCGCCGCCGCTGAAGCGGTAATCGACCTCGTCCACCCCCGCGCCGCCGTCGATATCGTCGGCGCCGTTGCGCGGGCGGAATCGTTGGAAGCCGTCGCCGCCGGTCAGCACATCGTTGAAATCGGAACCTTCGATCACCTCGACCTCGATCAACGTGTCCGTGTCGCCGAACCCGTCATGGACGGTCCAGTTGCCGCCGGCGCTCGTAAGGGTCGCGGTCACGCCCGTCGGATCGAATTGATAGCTCACTTGTGTAAAGAACGTGTCGTCTTCGCCGTCGATCGTGTCGTTGCCGGCTAGGCCGATGAATTCCTCGAAGCTGGCCGAGGCGCCACCGACGATCGTCAGGGTGCCGGTCAGGCCCAGTTCGCCCAGGTTGATCGTGAGTTCGACTTCGTCGCCCGTATCGTCGCCGGTGTCGTCGCCCGTATCGTCCCCGGTATCGTCGTTCTGTTGCTGTTGCTGCTGTTGTTGCTGCGCACGTTGCGCTGCGCGACCCTGGGCGGCGCGCACGGCGCTGACGATCTTGGCGCCGAAAATGTTCTGGATCGCCGCCGGATTCAGGACTTCGGCCACCCCGGGCTGGGAAAAGAAGTTCTGGACGACTGAGGTCGCGCCGACCTGATCGAGAACGGTGATGCCGGCCGCGTTGATGACCGCGATAATGCCCTGGACGAGGGTGAAGAAGTTATCGGTGTTGTCGGAGCTGGCCTTGACGAGGCCGCCGGTGCCGCGAATGCCCAGGGTCGCGACCGGGGTGCGGATGGTCATCGCGTCTTCGCCGGTCTTGGCGACATCGCCGCTGACAAAGGCGAAAACGCCGTTGGTCACCGAAAGTTCGAGAGAACCGGACGTGCCGTCGTAGACCAGCTCGTCCAGGGTCATCCGTGCGTCCTCCTCGAGGGAGAACTCGGTGCCGTCGGACAAGGTCATGTCGATCAGGCCGGCCGGGCCGGTCTCGATGATGTCGCCCTTGAAGACCGGGTCGCCGGGGGCGAGGTCGACCGTGGTGCCGTCCGCCCGCGTGGCGGTGACCGAGCCGTCGGCCGAGACCACCTCACCGATCGCCTCGCCGCTGCCGCCGGCCGAGGCCTGTGCGACCTGGCTCGGCGCAACCGGCCCGGCGAGACGCGCGGCCAGATCGCCGGCAATGACGGCGCCGCTTTCGGTCCAGAGATTCGGCGCGGGCTCGACAGCGAAAAAGTCGCGCACGACAGCGAACTCGCCGCCCGCGCCCTCGACGGTCAGATCCGGGCCGCTTCGCCCATAGTCCGCACGCATGATGAACTCGCCGGGAACGACAAGCTCTTCGCCGCCGGACGCATCAAGCAGTATGGATTCTTGAGCCGAGGGCTCGGAGGTGTCTTTGAATTCGCCGATACCTTGGGAAAACAGGTCGTCGGCGGAATGCGGGATCGCCACCTAGTACTTCTCCCGGTTCTGTCTACGGCTTCTTGTCGACCGCCCGCAATGCCCCGAACATCGCAGTCAGCCCAGTCAGCCTGTCAAATGTCGCCACTTCCCGAGACAGCGCGCAACGACCGTATGACAGAAACGTGAGGGGATTCATGACCCGAAACCGGCCCGAATAGCAAGCGCTTTTTCACGCGCCGTTAACCATGCGACCCGCGGCCGCCTGCCGTGCCGGCGGACTCCTTCCGGTCTGCCCTTGACCCTGCGAGTGCCCAGCGGGCTAAGTGGCCCGGTCGGGAGCCGGAACACGGACGGGGGGTAGTGGCCACCCCTCCCGGAAACAGCGGGGGCCGGGGTGACGGCGGAAACTATCGATCGCAACGGCGGCACGCGCTTGGGCCGGGCTCTCGGATACGCCGCCCGTCAGGGCCGTCGATTCGGCTCCGCACGGATATTCGGTCTTGCGGTTCTCGTCCTTCTGATCGTTTTGCGCGCCTGGGACCCGGCGCCGGTCCAGATCGTCCGGGCCAAGGTCTTCGACTACTATCAGCAACTCGACCCGCGCGTTCCCGAGGGATACCCGGTCGTCATCGTCGATCTGGACGAGGCCAGCCTGGCCGAGATCGGCCAATGGCCCTGGCCGCGCACCCTGATCGCGGACATGATCGTCAAGCTGTTCCAGAAGGGTGCGATAACCGTCGGTTTCGACGTCGTCTTTGCCGAACCGGACCGCATGAATCCCGACAGCATCGCGGGTTCCCTCCC
>JABIRQ010000153.1 GCA_018699755.1 Rhodospirillaceae bacterium
ACCAGAGGACGGGCTGCCCTACGGCGCTCTAGCGGTCGAGGAGATCGCGGGCACGGCGCCCAGCCTGCCCCGCGACCTGCCCGTCTTGGCCGAGGCCCTGGCCGCCATCCACGGCCTCGCCATGCCTTCTCCGGACGCACGCCCGCCAATCGAGGACCAGACCCGGCCGGTCGCCGCCACCCTGGCGGTGATCGAGGCCCAGGCGACCCATTTCGACGCGGCGCGCGTGCCCGCGGAGTCGCGTGCGATGCTGGACGAGGAATTGGCCTGGGCCCGTCATTTCGCCGCCGAACCGGGGGTCGAGGACCAGCCCCGCGCCCTGGTCCTGACCGATACCCAGCCGGGCAATTTCCTGATCGGCGTGGACGGGCGCGCGCGCTGCGTCGATCTGGAAAAGGCGCTCTACGGCGCGGTCGCCATCGACCTTGCCCATGCCGCGATTCCCCCGGCCGTCGGCTGGGACCCGGCCTGTCGCGTTGCCCTCTCTCCATCCGACGTTGCGGGCTTCTACCGGGCCTATCTGACGGCGGTCGACCCCGCCACGGCCCGTGCCTTGCGCCCCTGGCTCGCCACCATGCGCCGGCTGACCTGGCTGCGCACGGTCACCATCTTCGCCAAGATGAAGGCCGCGCATCTTTCCGGCGCCTGGACCGGCCACGACCTCGCGCCGGACTTCCTCGCCCATGTCCTGGCCCATATCGACCGCTGCCATGATCCGGCGCACATCGCCGCCATGCGGGCGGAATGGCGAAGCGGGCCGGGCTCTCTCTCGGTACTCTGAATGTTCTTGTAATGTTCTAGCTGGCGCAATAGCCTTGCGCCATGGACGAGATACACGCCCTGAATCCCCTCAAAGGCCGTGGCGCGGCGAGCAACGCGACGGGTCGATTCGAGCGGGAGAAACGAATCTCGGTCGACGACGGCTGGCGACACGAGGAGGGAGAGGAGGACCTTCCGCCCCTGCGGACGAGCGTGACCCTGGACAAGAGTCGCACGATCATCGCCCGCAACAGTTCCCCCGACGTGCCCTTCGACCGTTCGATCAACCCCTATCGGGGCTGCGAACACGGCTGCGTCTACTGCTTCGCCCGCCCGACCCATGCTTTCCTCGGCCTGTCGCCGGGACTCGATTTCGAAACCCGGCTTTTCGCCAAACCCGACGCGGCCGACTTGCTGGCGCGCGCGTTGCGCAAACCCGGCTACCGGTGCCGGGTCATGGCCCTGGGCACGAATACGGACCCGTATCAGCCGATAGACCGGCGCATGAAGATCACCCGCGCCGTGCTCGAGGTGTTGGAAGCCTTCGGCCATCCGGTCGGAATCGTCACCAAATCGGCGCTGATCCTGCGCGATGCGGACATCCTCGCGCGCATGGCGGAACGGCGGCTGGCCCGCGCCTTCGTCTCGCTCACCACGCTCGATTCAGGCCTCGCGCGCAAGATGGAGCCCCGCGCGCCGACGCCGGGCCGGAGGCTCGAGGCGATCTCCGGACTGGCCGAGGCGGGCGTCCCGGTCGGCGTGATGACCGCGCCGATGATTCCCGGTCTGAACGATCACGAGCTTGAGGATCTGCTGACCGCCGCGGTCGGCGCGGGCGCGACCTCGGCCGGATTCGTGCTGCTCCGCCTGCCGCTCGAAATCGAGGACCTGTTCAGCGAATGGCTGAGCGTCCACGCCCCGGCCCGCGCCCAACGGGTCTTGAACCTGATGCGCGAGGCGCGGGGCGGGAAGCTCTATGATTCCACCTTCGGCGAGCGGATGAAGGGACGCGGCCCCTACGCCAAACTGATCCAGCAGCGCTTCGATCGGGCGAGCGCCCGCCTCGGCTTCAAGCGCGACGCCTTTGCGCTCGATACGAGCCTGTTTCGTCCCCCGCCCGCGCCCGGCGATCAGCTTTCCCTGCTCTGATCCCCATATCCTGCGCGGCGTCGCCCGCGCTTCATGCTAGAATCGTCCTATGCATGGCCCCCATGAATTGACCGGTATGGCGGTGACCGCGCTCGCGGCCCTTGCCTTCGGACTCGTCATGACCCGGATCAAGCAGCCCGCCGTGGTCGGCTACATCCTGGCCGGGGTCGCCCTCGGCCCCTCCGCCTTCGCCCTGGTGACGGAGCGCGAAAGCATTGCCCTGCTCGCGGAATTGGGCGTGTTGATGCTGCTCTTCCTGGTCGGTATGGAATTGAGCGTCAGCACGTTCAAGGCGGTCTGGCGCATCGCCGCGATCACGACGGGCACGCAGATTCTGGTCAGCGTCCTGGCCAGCTATGCCCTTTCGCTCGTCTTCGACTGGCCGATCGGCCTGGCCATCCTGCTCGGCTTCATGTTCGCGGTCAGCAGCACGGCCGTCGCCATCAAGATGCTGGAAGACGTCGGCGAGGCGCACACCAATGTCGGGCGCATCACGATCGGCATCCTGGTCGCCCAGGACCTCGCAGTCGTGCCCATGATGCTGACCCTGGACGCGATGGCCGGCGCGGGCATCAGCGTCCTGGGACTGGGTCGCATCGTGCTTTCGCTCGCCGTCCTCGGCGGCCTGATCTGGTTCCTCGGGCGCCGGGGCAGCCTGACCCTGCCGTTCGTCTCCTGGATCGAGCAACGGCGCGAACTGCTGCCCCTGGCGGGGCTGAGCTTCTGTTTCGCCGCCGCCGCCCTGACCGGCCTGATCGGCCTGTCGCCGGCCTACGGGGCCTTCCTGGCCGGCATGGTGATCGGCAATTCGCGCCACCGCGAGCAGGTGTTGAGCCAGATCGAACCGATCCAGAGCATCCTGCTCATGGTCTTCTTCCTTTCGGTCGGCCTGCTGCTGGACCTCGCCTATATCTGGGACAATCTCGGCATGGTCCTTCTGGTCCTCGTCGTCGTGACGGTGGCCAAGACCGCACTGAACATAGCGATCCTCAGCGCCTTGCGAGAGCCTTGGACCCGCGCCTTCCTGACCGGCGCCCTGCTGGCCCAGATCGGCGAATTCTCGTTCCTGCTGGCGGCGGTCGGCCTGTCGGCCGGGCTGATCACGGCGGACGACTACCCCTTGCTGGTCGCCGTCACCGTGCTGTCCCTGGCCACCAGCCCCTTCTGGCTCGAAATCGCCCGCCGCCTGCATCGCATGGCCTTGCTCGGTATCACCTCGGGGCGCGAGATCATGCGCATCCTGTCCGGCCGCCAGGCGACCCTGGTGCTCGACGCCTATGACACGACCTCGCGGTCGCTCCTCCGTTTGGCCGCGCATATCGGGCGCGGGGGCATCGCCGAGGACGGCGAGGACGGCCCCTCCGACGATGCCGCGCCGCGCCGCCGCGGACCCCGCTTGGGTGAAAGCATGATGAGCGCCACCCGCCCGGACCGCGCCCGCCGGCGCGGCCTCGGCGAACGGCAAGACTCCTAAGCGCCTTGCCGGACCTGGCCCTAGAGCGCGGGCTCCCCGGCCCGGTCGCCGGGATAGACGAAGCCGGGCGCGGCCCCCTGGCCGGACCCGTGGTGGCCGCCGCCGTGATCCTGCCGGATCGGGGCCTGCCCGACAGCCTGATGAACCGCCTGGACGATTCGAAAAAACTCGCCCCCGCCCTGCGCGAGGAACTGTTCGCCGAATTGACCGGCCGGGTGGAGATCGGGCTCGGCGCGGCAAGCGTCGGGGAAATCGACCGCTTGAACATTCTCCAGGCCACCATGCTGGCGATGGCCCGGGCGCTCGCGCACCTGCCGCGCCGCCCGACGACCGCGCTGGTCGACGGCAACCGTGCGCCCGTCCTGCCCTGTCGGGTGCAAACGGTGGTCGGCGGCGACGGCCTTAGCCTGTCGATCGCCGCCGCATCGATCGCCGCCAAGGTGACTCGCGACCGCTTGATGCGCCGCCTCGCACGGCGCCATCCCGGCTTCGGTTGGGAACGCAATGCCGGCTACGGCACCACCGAGCATCGCGCCGCGCTGGTTCGGGCAGGCCCTACCAAGCATCACCGGCGTAGTTTTGCTCCAATCTCGCAACTCTATCCTTCAAACATTTGATTCAAAAATAAGATTGACCGACAGACTCCCTTGACTCATGCTCCGCCGCCATGAGCAAAAACAGAGTCGTCGGTCCGAACCGGATCGAGGTGGGCGACTGTGTGGAGATCATGTCGGCGCTGCCGGAGGGGGCCGTCGATATGATTTTTGCCGACCCGCCATACAATCTTCAGCTCAAGAACGAGCTGCACCGCCCCAATCAGAGCCGGGTCGACGGGGTCGATGCGGCCTGGGACCGGTTCGCCGATTTCGAGGCCTATGACCGCTTCACGCGGGACTGGCTGACGGCTGCGCGTCACGCCCTCAAGAAGGACGGCACCCTTTGGGTGATCGGCAGCTACCACAATATCTTCCGGGTCGGCGCCACGCTCCAGGACATGGGCTTCTGGGTCCTGAACGACATCGTGTGGCGCAAATCCAACCCGATGCCGAATTTTCGCGGCCGGCGCTTCACCAATGCCCATGAGACCTTGATCTGGTGCGCCAGGGACGAATCCTCGCGCTACACCTTCAACTACGAAGCCATGAAGTCCCTGAACGACGAGTTGCAGATGCGCAGCGATTGGCTGCTGCCCCTGTGCACGGGGGGCGAGCGCCTGCGCGACGACGAGGGCAAGAAAGCGCATCCGACGCAGAAACCTGAATCCCTGCTCTACCGGGTCCTCATGGCAGCCACCAAGCCCGGCGACCTGGTGCTCGACCCGTTCTTCGGCACGGGCACCACGGGCGCGGTCGCCAAGCGCCTGGGCCGGGACTACATCGGCATCGAACGCGACCCGGGCTACGCCAAGGTGGCCGAGGAACGCCTGGCCTCGGTCCGCAAGCTGGCCGAGGACGAGTTGCTGCGCATCGAATCCAAGCGCGAGCAGCCGCGCATCCCCTTCGGCTGGCTGGTCGAACGCGGCCTGGTCAGCGCGGGCGACACCCTGCGCGATCCCCGGCGGCGCTGGGCCGCGCGGGTCCGCGCCGACGGCACGATCATCGCCGAAACCAAGGACGGGCCGCAAAAGGGTTCGATCCACAAGATCGGCGCGGCGGTCCAAGGCGCGCCCGCCTGCAACGGCTGGACCTTCTGGCATATCGAGACGGATCGCGGCCTCGTGCCGATCGACACCCTGCGCCAGCGTCTGCGCACCGAACTGCACTGACGTTTCAAGATACCCGGGCAGGATCCTTCGAGGCGCTCGCTATCGAGAGCTCCTCAGGGTGAGGAGAAATAGTGAGTTTTCCTCACCCTGAGGAGGCCCCCCTTCTAGACGCGCGCTTGCGCGCGCTCCTCAGGATTGGGGGCCGTCTCGAAGGGTGATTCGCACAATGCCCCATTTCCCGAGGCCGCCTATTCCTCCGCCTCCTCGTGACGCAGGACATGGGCGACGATCTTCTTCATCGCCGTCGGCAACGCCTGCTCGGCCAGGCGCTCAACCGGCCACCAGAGCCCCTCCGTCTCCGGCGCGCCCACGCCCTTGATCCGGGCGGTCCAGACCTCGAACTCGATCTCGAAATGGGTGAAGCCGTGCCGGGCCAGCCCCGGCAGCCGCCGCCATTCGGCCGCGACCGGCGCGGCCACGACCGCCTCGGCCTCGTCCGGCCCGCCTTCGCGCCATTCGGTCGAAGGCACTTCCATCATGCCGCCCAGCAGCCCTTCCGCGGGCCGGCGGCGCAGCAGGACCGCCCCGTCGCCCCGACGGACCCAGAACGCCACGCCCCGGCGCACCGGCCGTTCGCGCTTGGGCGCCTTGCGCGGCAGGGATTCGGCGATCCCCGCCTGATGGGCGGCGCAATCGGCCCGCCAGGGGCAGAGCGCGCAGGCCGGGCGCTTCGGACTGCAGATCGTCGCGCCCAGGTCCATGATCGCCTGGGCGTAGTCGCCCGGGCGGCGCGCGGGCGTGATCTCCACCGCCAGGGCGCGGATTCGCGCCTTGGCGCCGGGCAGCGGCTCTTCCACCGCGCGCAGGCGGGCGATCACCCGCTCGACATTGCCGTCGACCACCGTGGCATGGCGATCGAAGGCGATAGCCGCGATCGCGGCGGCGGTGTAGGCGCCGATCCCCGGCAAGGCGCGCAGGCCCGCCTCGGTCTCGGGAAAGCGCCCGCCATGCTCGCCGGCGATGGCGCGGGCGCATTTGTGCAGATTGCGGGCGCGGGCGTAGTAGCCAAGCCCTTGCCAGGCGACCAGAACCTCGTCCAGATCGGCCGCCGCCAGATCCCGGACCGCGGGCCAGCGCGCCAGGAAATCGCGGAAATACGGCCCGACCGCCGCGACCGTCGTCTGCTGCAGCATGATCTCGCTGAGCCAGACGGCATAGGGATCTGGGGAATCTGGGGCCCCGGACGGATCGGACGGATCGGGCGGATCGGGCGGACGGCCCGGGCGGACGCGCCAGGGCAGGTCGCGGGCGTGGCGGTCGTACCAGGTCAGGAGTCGATCGGCCAAACCGGCTGCCCCAGGCGCACCGGGCGCGCCGTTGGATTTCCCCTGCGACGATGTCTCGATTCGAACCGGCGGCATGATCGGGCCTAGTACCGACTATCGGGATTACGTGCGTCATGAGACGGCCGGACGCGGGCCGTGGCTAGAAGCGACGCCGCGGGCGATGCGGGACATCGGCAAGGCGGCGCGACGACGTCCACGGCCCTCGTCCGGCCGCCCGAAGGGTCGCTTTCGGCCGCGCACCCGGGGCGTCGCCGCGCTTGCCCGATGCCCCGCATCGCGCGGCGCGCGGCTCCTACCGTCTGCACGGCCGAAAACGATCTCATGATGCACGTAATCCCGATAGTCGGTACTAGAATGGGTCTCCGGACCGATCCGGTCCAGACCCGTCGCAGGGCCGCCCGGAGGCGGCCCCGAAGGATCGCGAATGGCACAAGAGACCGGCAAGCGCATCGGCCGACCCCGCGCCCTGGCGGCAAGCCTGCCCCTGGCTGCGCGCAAGACCCTGCGCAAGCACGGCTTCGCGGAGGCCGGCGTGGTGACCGATTGGCCGACCATCGTGGGCCCGCTCCTCTCAGCCCATAGTGCGCCCCAACGCCTCGCCTTTCCGCGCGGCACGCGCCAGGACGGCACCCTCCATGTCCTCGTTTCCGGGCCCTTCTCGACCGAGCTGCAGCATCTCGAGCCCGTGGTGATAGAGCGCATCAACGGCTATTTCGGCTATCGCGCCGTCGCGCGATTGCGCCTCGTCCAGGGCGTGCTGCCCATGCCTCGACCCCGGCGGCGACGGGCGTCGGGCGAGGACGGACCCGCTCTCGATCCGGTGTCCGAGGCGGAACTGGAAAAGATCGAAGTCCCGGAGCTGCGCGCCGCTCTCGAACGCCTGGGAAAAGCCGTCCGTGCCCGCACCGCCGAAACGGACGGGGGGCCAAAGGCCGGCACGACCGGGACAGGTTGACGGAGCGCCCCCAAATCGCCGTATTGGCGCACTCAAATCGGAATCCAAGCACGGACTCGGCTTGTGGAGTCCCGACCCGCGATTCTATAATCGCCCTCTAGATGTAGTGGTTCAGATGATGCTCATGCGCAATTTGTCGTTATTCTCGACCTTTCTGGCCGCGTTCGTCCTTGTCGTCGGCGCGGTCTCGACATTCGATTCGAAAGCCCTCGCCGCCGGCCAGACGCTCGAAGAGCTGCTGGCCGACCGGACTCTCGGCGATCCCGACGCTCCGGTCGCCATCTACGAATACGCCTCGTTGGCCTGCCCTGCCTGTGCCGGCTTCCATGCGGAGGTCCTGCCCAAGCTGAAGGAGAAATACATCGACACGGGCAAGGCCAAGCTGATCTACCGCGACTACCCGACCGGCGGCGACGGCGGCGCGCGGGCCACGATTGCGGCCATGCTCGCCCGCTGCGCGCCGCCCGAACAGTATTTCGGCTTCCTCAACGTGCTGTTCCGAACCCAGGCGAGCTGGTTTTCGGCGCCCGATCCGGTCGCGGCTCTGGCCCAGATCGGCCAGCTCGGCGGCATCGACGCCCAGACCTTCGAGGCCTGCATGAACGACGAGGCCCTGTTCAACGGCATCCGCGATGCGCAGATCCGCTACGGCAAGGAATTCGACGTCGAATCGACCCCGACCCTCATCTTCAACGACGACGAAGAGCGGATGGTCTCGAACCGGGGTTGGGAAGCGTTGGATGCCATCATGACCGGGCTGGTCGAGTAGGCGAAGGGGGTTCGCGGCGTTGGTTCAGTTCAACAAGCTCCGGGTGGCCGGCTTCAAGTCCTTCGTCGAGCCGACCGAGCTTTTGATCGAAAATGGCCTGACCGGCATCGTCGGGCCGAACGGGTGCGGCAAGTCGAACCTTGTCGAGGCCCTGCGCTGGGCCATGACCGAAACCTCGGCCAAGGCCATGCGCGGCGGCGAGATGGACGACGTCATCTTCGGCGGCACCGCGGACCGTCCGGCGCGCAACATCGCCGAAGTGA
>JABIRQ010000456.1 GCA_018699755.1 Rhodospirillaceae bacterium
CGACGGTGGCGGAGGAGGGAGAATTGACCGACCTGGTCGATGTCTTCGGCCGCCACGGCCGGGGGATCTGCCAGATCGCCACCGGGACCCGCATCACCGCGCCGATGCTCGAAGATTTTGCCCGGCGAAGCGGTCGGCCGATGTTCATGACGTCGTCCCTGACCATGTACAACGAAGCCCTGCCCGGACAGGCCGCCGAGATTCTTGACGAATGCCAGGCGGCCCGCGACCGCGGCCACGAAGTTCACGCCCAGATCACCTGTCAGCCCCTGGCGTTTGATTTCACCCCGGCCAACGCTTATCCGTTCTACAGCCACGATGCCTTTGCCGAGATCAAAGGCGCCGGCCCGGAGGTCCTCAAGAAAGCTTTCGCCGACGACGGTTTTCGCGATCGGTTTCGCGACGACCTGGCGACCCCGAAACCGGGCACTCTTTTCTTCGGCGCCTGGGACCGGGTCGAGATCGTCGCCCCGGCGCATCAATCAAACGCCGACCTCGCCAATCGGACGGTCGCCGAGGCGGCGGCGGATCAGGGCGTCGACCCGGTGGACTTTTTCTTCGACCTCGGACTGGAGGAAGATCTGCAAACGGCGGTCGTGGCGCGCCTGTTGAATGTCGAGGAGGACGGCGTGGCGTCGCTCCTCAAGCATCCGGCCAGCGTCATCGGCCTGTCGGATGCGGGGGCTCATCTGATCTACATGTGCGATGCTGGTTTCGGTCTCCACTTTCTCGGCCATTGGGTGCGCGAGCGGGGCGATTTCGGCCTCGTCGAAGGGGTCCGCCGCCTGACCAGTCACCCCGCCGACCTCTATCGGATTCCAGATCGGGGACGAATTGCGCCGGGGGCCTGGGCCGACATGCTGCTGTTCGATCCGGAGACCGTCGGCATCTCGCCGCCGAAGCGGGTTGCCGATCTCCCGGCGGGGGGAACACGGACGATCCGCCAACCGAGCGGCGTCGCCGGCGTTTGGGTCAACGGGGTCAATGTGTTCGACGGCCAGGACTACATCGACCTGGAATCACCGCCCGGACACGTCCTCGATCACTTCGACGCCTGATCGCAAAAAAATCGCCCGCGCCGGCCCATTCGGGTCTTCGACGCGGGCGCATTAGGTATCAATGAGCGGAGTGGCGAGACCGGCGGTCGGACGGGACGTCGGGGAGGAAGGGTGACGCCCCGCCCGGGCCGGCGCGCGATGTCTCCTTACTTGTAGACCGACCAGCTGCCGTCCGTTGCTTGGCAGGCGAAACCGCCGCTTTGCAGGCGTTCGCAGCCTGTCGCCGCGGCGCTGCCGCGAGGGGCGGGTGCCGGCTCCTGGGGCGGCGCCCAGTTGCCCTGGGAATAAGTGGCCGGTTGGGCGGTGGTGGCCCCCGAGACGCGGTCGGCGCGGTCTAAGCTGGTCCCGGCCTCGCGGCCCAGATAGGCACCAAGCAATGTACCGACGGCGGTGGCGGCGAGCCTGCCGTCGCCGGAGCCGACCTGCGAGCCGGCCAAGGCGCCAAGGCCGCCACCCAGCAGCGTGCCGCCGATTTCCTTTTGGCCGCCTGCGGTGTTACAGGCCGTCAATAAAATTGCCGTCAATCCAATAACGATAAACTTCTTCATGACTTCCTCCTCAATCGTATCGCGCGTGACCCGACCGCGACGCGGTCTGTCGGTGTGGAATATATATAAGTGCATGCAAATTTAATGTCAATAGTTTTATTTAAACTGCATCTAAATATGGATGCAGGTTTGATTGAATATCGAACGACCCCATGCTAGGCTCGGGCAGTCCGGCAGAGGGGTGTGGCCGGTATAAAGGGAACGGGCCGATGGCCCGGGAGAGGGCATGGCAGGACGCTACAACGCCGATCAGCGGATGGAATACCTGAACATGACCAATCGCATCGGTCAGCGATGGGTCGATGTGTTCGAGGGCGATGTCGAGTTCTATTCGGCGGCCTATTGGGATCTGCTCACCGGCGTCTGGAACGCTGCCGGGCCGGTGCGCAAGACCGATGCCCTGAAATTCATGACTGCGGTGAAAAGCGCCCACACGGCCGGCAAGTACGTCGATGCCGCGGTCGCCCATGGGGTTTTGGTGGAAACCGAGAACCCCGAGGATGCACGGTCCCGCCTTCTCGACCTGTCGCCGGCGATGCGCGTACGCCTCGATGATTTCTTCGAATCCGCCGTCGATGAGATGCGCCGCTCGACCGAGACCGTTTCATCGACCGGAGTATTACCGGATATCTCCTGACCCCCGTCCTCGCCCCGATCACCAGCCGAGGGCGTAGCCGGTCCGGCGCGGATCGGCGGCGCCGTTGTGAATGCCGCTAATGGGATCGGTTTGCAACATGCAGACGGATCCGGCGAGCCAGATTTTCTCCGGCCACCCATGGACGTCG
>JABIRQ010000465.1 GCA_018699755.1 Rhodospirillaceae bacterium
GGCCAAGGCCCCCAAGGTATAGGTGGGAAAATAGCCCCAGGCGCCGAAATACCAGTGGATATCCTGGAGACAGCCGTCGCGGTCGTCCTCCGGCGCGACGCCCAGCAGCGCCGTCATGCCGTCGCGCCAGGCTCCCGGCAGGTCGGCGGGGACGAGATCGCCGGCGAGCATCGCCCGTTCGAGCCGGTAGCGCAGGATGACGTGGAGCGGGTAGGTGACCTCGTCCGCTTCGACCCGGATCGTGCTGCGCCGGACCCGGATCGCGCGCCGATGGACGTCCTCCGCCCCCCAGGCCGGATCCTCGCCGAAGACCGCGCGCAGGCGCCCGGCCAGCCAGCCCTGGAACGGCGCCGAGCGGCTCGCCTGCATCTCGACGCAGAGGGACTGGCTTTCGTGAACGGTCATCCCCGCCGCCTGGCCCACGGGTTGGCCGCGCCAAGCGGCGGGCAGGCCCTGCTCGTACATGCCGTGTCCGCTCTCGTGCAGCACAGCCATGGTCGCGAAATCGTACCGGCTTTTGTCGAAGCGGGTCGTCAGCCGCACGTCGTCGGGCACCCCGCCGCAGAACGGGTGCGCGCTTTCGTCGAGCCGCCCGCGCGCGAAATCGAAACCCACCGCGGTCATGAGGTCGCGGGCCAGGGCGCGCTGTTGGGCCACGGGGAAGGACCCTGCGGGGTCGGCCGGCGCGGGTCGGGAATCCTGACGTGCGATCACGCGGTCGACGAAATCGGGCAGAAATTCGGACAGTTCCCCGAACAGGCGATCGACCTCCGCCGCCCGACGGTCGGGATCGTTCTCGTCCAGCAGCCCTTCATAGGGCGTACAGCCAAGGGCCTCTCCCTTGGCCACGGCCGATTCCTGCACCAGTGCGACCAAACCCTCCAACGCCGGACAGACGGCGGCGAAGTCGCCCGACTGCCGGGCTTCCCGCCACAGGCCCTCGCAAGCGATCTCGGCTTTCGTCCGGGCCTCGAGCAGATCCCCCGGGGCAGCGACGGCGTGGACACGCTCGCGCCGCATGGCCCGCAGGTTGGCGGATTGCCAATCGTCCAGCGCCTCGCCCGCCGCCGCATCCAGCAGGTCGGCCGTTTCGTCCTCGGCCAACAGATCGCGGCGCAGGCGGCCCAGACCGGCCAATTGCCCACCGCGCGCGGGCCCGGCGCCCGGCGGCATCATCACGGACGCGTCCCATTGCAGCAGGCTCATCGCGCCCTCGAGCGCGGCGATGCGCCCGAACAGGACTTCCAGCCGGGAATAGGCGCCCGTCATTGCGCCGACGCCGAGTCGGACCGGCCGAGCCACAGGCCATAGACGACGGCCAGGACCAGGGCCAGGGCGCACCAGGTCAGGGCATATTGCAGATGATCGTCGCGGATCTCGGGCGTGACGGCGGTGCCGCGGGGCAACCCGTCCGGTCCCTGCAAATGCGGTGTCGGTGCGGCCATGAGGTAATAGTCTCCTTCCACGGCCAGCCCCCGCGCACGGGCGACCGCCGCCGGATCGATATAGAGCCATTGACCGGCATCCGGCCGGTTCTCCGGTCCGGCCCAGCCGGGGTTCGGTGGGCGGCGCAGCACCCCTTCGACCGCAACCGGACCCTCGGGCCGTGCCGCCTCGCCCCCCGTCTCGGGCATCCAGCCGCGATCGACCAGAACGATCCGCCCATCGTCCAGGCGCAGGGGCGCGACCAGATGATAGCCCGGCCGGCCGCCGCGCGGACGGGCGAGCAGGCGAAATTCGTGGTCGTACAGGAAGATGCCGGAGAGGGTCGCGCGTCGGAATTCAGCCTCGCCCGCCGGCAATCCATCCCAGGTCGCCAACATCGGACCGGCCAACCGGCTCGCCAGGGCCGCGATCAGGCCCTGCTTCTCGGCATGCCGGTCGAGCTGCCAGGCGCCGAGGCCGAGCAGCACCGCCAAGGCGCAGACCGTCAGAAGGGAGGGAAGCAGCGCCGCGCGCTCAGCCCCGCTCATCGAACTCGCCCCGCCGGTGCCGGAACTGCTGGGCGATCAGAAAGGCTTTGAGGGGGCGCAGCAGGGTGACGGTCGCGGCCAGGATGATCGGCGGCCACAGCGCGACATGAACCCAGTAGGGCGGCGCAAAACTCAGCTCGACCCAGATCGCCACACCGACCACGGCGAAGCCAAGGACCAGGATGATGAGGGCGGCGGGCCCGTCGCCCGAATCCTGGGCCGACAAGTCCAAGCCGCATGCCTCGCAGCGGTCGCGGACGGTCAGAAAGCCGGTATAGAGGGGGCCTCGCCCGCACCGTGGGCAGCGGCAGGCGAGGCCCGCTTGAAACGGAGAGACCTCCGGATAGTCGATCGCCCGGCCCCTATGCGTCGAAGACCACCGGCCCCTGACCCCACCAGTAGATGCAGGTGAAGAGGAAGAGCCACACCACATCGACGAAATGCCAGTACCAAGCCGCCGCTTCGAAGCCGAAATGATGGTCCGGCTTGAAATGGCCCTTATAGGCCCGCACGAAGCAGACGATCAGGAAGATCGTGCCCACGATGACATGGAAGCCGTGGAAGCCCGTCGCCATGAAGAAGACCGTCGGGAAGATTCCGTCCTGGAAACCGTAGGGCGCGTGGCTGTACTCGAAGGCCTGAACGCAGGTGAAGATCAGGCCCAGCGCGATGGTCAGGCCCAGGCCCGCCAGCATGTGCTTGCGGTTACCCTCGATCAGGGCGTGATGCGCCCAGGTGACCGTGACGCCGGAGGTCAGCAGGATCAGGGTGTTCAGGAAGGGCAGGTTCCAGGGGTCGAAGGTGACGATCCCCTCGGGCGGCCAGACCCCGCCCATCGCCTCGGTCGGAAACAGGCTGGCGTTGAAGAAAGCCCAGAACCACGCCACGAAGAACATCACCTCCGAGGCGATGAAAAGCAGCATGCCGTAGCGCAGGCCGATCTGCACCGCCATCGAGTGATGGCCCTGGAACGTGGCCTCCTTGATGACGTCCCGCCACCACAAAGCCATGGTCAGCAACGTCAGGACCAAGCCAACCACTGCCAGCCAGGCACCGCCGCCATGGAAATAAACGACCGCCCCGCCCGTGAGGAGAAGGGCGGAAAAGGCGCCCATCACCGGCCAGGGACTCGGATCGACCAAATGCCACGGATGCTTCTGCTCATGCGCGGCGGCGTGCGAATCAGTCATTCCTTCACCACTCCCCATTTCCCACGTGTTCCCAAGGAAGGCCGAAGCCCGCCCCTATTCCTGCGCCTTCGCGTTGGCCGACGCATCGCTGACTTGCAAGCCGTCCTCGGTCTCCCGGACGAAGAACGTATAGGACAGCGTAATTTCCGTAACCTCGTCGAGATTCGGGTCCTCTTCGATCGCCGGGTCGACATAGAACGTCACCGGCATGTCCACGGACTGGCCTGGTTGCAAGGTCTGCTCCTCGAAACAGAAGCACTCGACCTTGACGAAATACAAGCCCGCTTTCGCGGGCGTCACGTTGAAGGTCGCCTGCCCGGTCACCGCGCGGCCGCCCGGATTGCGGGCGCTGTAAAAGGCCAGGGCCTCCTCGCCGACGCGCACCGTCACCGCGCGCTGTTCGGGTTTGAAGTCCCATCCCAGGCCCTTGGCCGTATTGGCATCGAACAGGATGGTCATCGTCCGCCCGTCCTTCGGCGACGCTTCGGGCGCCTGCTCGGCCGTCTGGGTCGTGCCGCCGTACCCGGTCACCTGGCAGAAAAGCCGGTAAAGCGGCACGGACGCATAGGCCATGCCGACCATCGCGAAGGCAACGGCGAAAAGCGCGGTGGCGATGCGGCGGTTGCTGCTCATCGCTCAGCCCCCGCCCATGCGCACGATGGTGAGGATATAGAACAGCACGATGAGGCCGACGAGGATCGACAGAATAGCGAGGTTCCGCGGCCGCCGACGGCGGCGGAACTCTTCGATCTCGTTGTCGCCGCGCGCCATGTCACAGAAGCCCCGTGATTCGATCGACGATCAGCATGGCGAAGACGCCGAAGAGGTAGAGGATGGAATAGGCGAACATGCGCTTGGCGCTCCGCTCGCCTTCGTCCCTCGCCACGCGCATCGCGTGATAGAGGAACACGGCCCCCAGAAGCGCCGCACCCACGCCGTAGACCGCGCCCGCGACGCCCAGGATCGTCGGCAGCAGGCTGACCGGCACGAGGACCAGGGAATAGAGCAGGATATGGCGCTTGGTCGCGCCCGCGCCCGCGACGACGGGCAGCATGGGCACGCCGGCCCGCTCGTAGTCGTCGCTGCGATAGAGCGCCAAGGCCCAGAAGTGCGGCGGAGTCCACATGAAGACGATGAGGAAGAGCAGAACAGGCAGCAGCCCGATATCGCCGGTCACGGCGGCCCAGCCGATGATCGGCGGAAAGGCGCCGGCGGCGCCGCCGATAACGATGTTCTGCGGCGTCCGGCGCTTGAGCCAGATGGTGTAAACGAAGACGTAGAAACCGATGCTGAGGGCAAGCAGGCCAGCCGCAAACCAGTTCAGCGCTAGACCCATCAAAGCGACCGAACCGACGGCCAGGACCACGCCGAAGCCCAGCGCCTCGCCCGGCTCCATCCGGCCGGCCGGCAGGGGGCGGTCCATCGTCCGGCGCATGCGGGCGTCGATATCCCGCTCGTACCACATGTTGATCGCACCCGCCGCGCCCGCGCCCAGGGCGATGCACAGCACGGCGATCGCCGCCAGCACGGGATGGACCCCGCCCGGCGCAAGCCACAGGCCGACCACGCCGGTAAAGACGACGAGCGAGACGACCCGCGGCTTGAGCAGGGCCACGAAATCGGCGACGGCCGCGCCGTCCGCCGCGACCACCGTCATGCCGTCAGTCTTGATGGTGTTCTCGCTCAACGGGCTCATGGACCTCCGAACCGCCTCGACCCCTTGGGCCCGGGGCGGCCGCGGCGGCCGCCCCGCAATACCCTAGTCGATCTTCGGCAGTTCCTCGAATGTGTGGAACGGCGGGGGCGAACTGACCTTCCATTCGAGCGTGGTCGCCCCTTCGCCCCATGGGTTGTCGGCGACCCGCTCGCCCGAGACCAGGGTGCGGATCACGATATAGACGAAGAGCGCCGTGCCGATGCCCGAGAGGTACGAGCCGTAGGACGAGACCAAGTTCCACCCGGCGAAGGCGTCCGGATAATCGGGGATACGCCGCGGCATGCCCGAAACGCCCAGAAAGTGCATCGGGAAGAAGGTCAGGTTGACGCCGATGAAGGTCAGCCAGAAATGGATCTTGCCCAGCCTTTCCGGATACTGCCGGCCGCTCATCTTGCCGAACCAGTAGTAGAAGCCGGCGAAGATCGAGAACAGGGCGCCCATCGACATCGTGTAGTGGAAATGGCCGACCACGTAGTAGGTGTCGTGCAGGGCGATATCCATGCCCGCGTTGGCCAGCACCACGCCGGTGACGCCGCCCATCGTGAACAGGAAGATCATGCCGAGGGCGAAGAGCATGGGCGTCTTGAACTCGATCGAGCCGCCCCACATGGTCGCGATCCAGCTGAAGATCTTCACGCCGGTTGGCACCGCGATGACCATCGTCGCGGCGGTGAAATAGGCCCGCGTGTCGACGCTGAGGCCGACCGTGTACATGTGATGGGCCCAGACAATGAAGCCGATGAAGCCAATCGCGACCATCGCATAGGCCATGCCGAGATAACCGAAGACCGGCTTCCGCGAGAAGGTCGAGACGATCTGGCTGACCATGCCGAAGCCCGGCAGGATCAGGATGTAGACCTCCGGGTGGCCGAAGAACCAGAAGAGGTGCTGGTAGAGCACCGGGTCGCCGCCGCCGGCCGCGTCGAAGAAGGCCGTGCCGAAATTGCGGTCGGTCAGCAGCATCGTGATCGCGCCGGCCAGGACCGGCAGCGAGAGCAGCAGCAGGAAGGCCGTGACCAGAACCGACCACACGAACAGCGGCATCTTGTGCAGGGTCATGCCCGGCGTCCGCATGTTCAGGATGGTCGTGATGAAGTTGATCGCGCCCAGGATCGAGGACGCGCCCGCCAGATGCAGGGCGAAGATCGCCATGTCGACCGACGGTCCCGGCGCCCCCGAGGTGCTGAGCGGCGCATAGACCGTCCAGCCCGTACCCGCGCCGTCGCCCACCAGGGCCGAGCCGACGAGTAGGATGGCCGCCGGAATCAGCAGCCAGAAGCTGATGTTGTTCATGCGCGGGAAGGCCATGTCGGGCGCACCGATCATGATCGGCACGAACCAGTTGCCGAAGCCGCCGATCATCGCCGGCATGACCATGAAGAAGACCATGATCAGGCCGTGGGCGGTGATCAGGACATTGAAGAACTGATAGTCTCCGCCAAGGATGCCAGCGCCCGGCTCCGCCAACTCAATTCGGATCAGGATCGAGAAAAGGCCGCCGACCAAACCGAAGACGATGGCGAAGATGATATACATCGTGCCGATGTCTTTGTGGTTGGTCGAATAC
>JABIRQ010000492.1 GCA_018699755.1 Rhodospirillaceae bacterium
CGTTGACGACGGCGGCCATCGCGATCGCGGCGATGGGCGCGGAGGACCCGCCGGTCAGCTTCTGGAACAACAAGGCGAGAGGGGCGTCGGTGCCCGCCAGCGTGTCGAGCGGCAAGGCCGAGACCGCGACAATGGCGACGGCCAGATAGAGGACGGTCGTTATGACCAGGGTCGCCAGGATGGCGGCGGGCATGGTGCGCGGCGCGTTCTCGACCTCCTCGGCCACATTGACCATGTCCTCGAAGCCGAGGAAGGCGTAGAAGGCCAGGACGCCGCCGGAGAGGACGGCGACCAAAGGAACCGCCTCGAGCGGCGGCACGAAATCGGCGATTCGCGCGGGCGCCGCGGCGAGATGGTCGAACCCGAGACCGAGCAATACGACGAGGGCGCCAACCTCGACCACCGTCACCAGGGCGGCCACGACCACCGATTCGGCGATTCCCCAGGCCGCGAGGGCGCCGAGGGCGAAGACGATGATCGGCAATGCGATCCAGGCCGGCACAGCCACCACAGTTTGAAGATAGCCGACGAAGCCGTTCGCAAGCGCGGCGCTGGAAACCAGGCCGGAAAGAACGACGAGCAGGCCGACGATCGTGGCGAAGGCCCGCGAATCGAAACCTTGATAGACATAGACCGCTTCCCCCGCACTGCGCGGGAAACGCGCACTCAGCTCCGCGAAGGCGAAGGCGGAAAGCCCGGCCAGGACGGCGGCGACCAGAAAGCTCGCCGGGGCATACACGCCGGCCACGCCCGCGACGCGGCCGATCAGGACATAGATGCCCGCGCCGACCGTGACGCCCAGCCCGTAGAAGACGAGCATGGTCAGCGACAAGCTCCGCTTCAGGGTCGGTGCCGACGGCGGTTTGATCGTCGCCATCTTCGCCTCTCTCTCGAACCCACTTGGCAAACCCCGACCGGAACGGGACAATCCGATCTTGTGACATTCCACTCTGGATAGACAGACCATGATACGAGATTACGACGTCGCCATCGTGGGCGGCGGCATCGTCGGCTGCTACGCCGCCCTTCACCTCGCCAAGGCCGGTCACAAGGTCGGCTTGTTCGAGAAGGGACGGATCGCGGGCGAGCAATCGAGCCGCAACTGGGGCTTCGTCCGCCTGCAGGGCCGCGACCCGGCCGAGATTCCCCTGATGATCGAGGGCAAACGCCTTTGGGAGAGACTCGAGGCGGAGATCGGCGAGACGGTCGATTGGCGCCAGGGCGGCAACCTGGTCCTGGCCGACACCAAGGAGCGGCTTGGCCAGTTCGAGGACTGGCTGGCCGTCGCCAAGACCTTTCAGGTCGATTCGCGCATGGTCACCCCGGCCGAGGCGGCGGAGGTCGTGCCCGGCCTGCGCACCGATGCGGTCGTCGGCGGGTTGCACACCCCGTCGGACGGTCAGGCCGAACCGGAAAAGGCCGCCCCCGCCATTGCGGAAGCGGCTCGCCGGGCCGGAGCCCATATCGAGACCGGTTGCGCGGTCGATCGGATCGAAGTGGCCGACGGCCGGGTGACCGGTTTGGAGACCGAGAGCGGCCCGGTCCGCGCGGGTGCCGTGATCCTCTGCGCCGGGGCCTGGACCAAGCATATGCTGCGCGGGGTCGGCGTGCGCATGCCCCAGCTGTGGATGCGCGCCAGCGTGGCGCGAACCAGCCCCTCGGGGCGCGACCCGATGGCGACCGGAGTCTGGGCCGGCGTCGCCTTTCGCCAGCGCATCGACGGCAGCTTCAACATCGCGGGCGGCACCCAGGCCGATCACGACATCATGGCCGACACGCTGCTCGACGGCATCAGCTTCCTGCCTCTGCTGCGCATGCACAACCAGATGCTGAAGCTGCATTTCGGCGCGCCGTTCTTCGACTTTCTCGGCGTGCGGCTGAGCCAGGACGCCCTGCGCCGGGCGCTGCGCCGCCACCGCGCCCTGGACCCGACACCAAATCCGAAATCCGTGGCGGCCTCCTTCCAGAAGCTGAAGGACAGCGTCGCCGATTTGGGCGATATCCATATCGCCAAGACCTGGGCCGGCTATATCGACTTCACGCCGGATTTCATCCCGGTGATCGACCGGCTGGACCGGCCCGAGGGTCTGGTCGTCGCCGCGGGATTGAGCGGCCACGGCTTCGGCATGGGCCCGATCACCGGCCGGCTCGCCGCCGAACTGGCAGTCGAGGGCAAGCCCTCTCTCGATATCGATGCCTTCCGCCTGGCGCGTTTCAGCGACGGCGCCAAGATCGTCGCGCGCAACGTGATCTAGGCGGACACTACCCCGCCTCGCGCAGCGCGGCCTGGGCATCGGCCTTGAAGCCGAAGGCGTAACGACCGCCGCCCAAGTCGAAGACCGGCCGCTTCACCAGGGTGGGATGGGCCAGCATCAGTGCCGCGGCCTTGGCCTCGTCCGGATCGGCCTTCTCGGCTTCGTCGAGCCCGCGCCAAGTCGTGCTGCGTGTGTTGAGCAGGGCCTGCCAGCCGAGCGCGCCGATCCAATCCGCGATCATCAATGAATCGAGGCCGTCCTCGCGCAAGTCGTGAAAACGGTGGCCGATGCCTTCTTCGTCCAGCCATTTGAGTGCTTTGCGGCAGGTGTCGCAGCTCTTGATGCCGTAGACCGTGATCACGCGAAGTCCTTTCGAGTCCCAATCCGCCATGAAATGCATTACCATGACTCCATCGACCGAACATGTCCGCTTGAGGGGGGCTGCCATGCTTAGGGCCGCGACGATCATCCTATGCGTTTTCTCCGTCTTCGGCGAAGCGACGGCGCAGGAAAACCTGGTGCTCGAAAAATTCGAGGCGGCCGGCTGGACGGGTTTCGCCTGGAAAGCCGACGACGAATCCTCGTTCGAATATTGCGACATAAAGAGCGTCTACGGCACGGACACGATCGTCGAATTCGATATCGCCTATGACGGCGACTTCAATATCCTGCTTTTCAGCGAGACCTATCCGGTCAGTGCCGGACAGACCTTTCGCATGCTCGTCGAGATCGACGACTCCTTCCGCCAGGATGTTCCGGCGGAGGTTTTCGACAACGGCTTCGTCGCCCTGCAGCTCGGCGCCTATCAGGACGTTATCGAGGCCTTCCGGAAGGGATCGTCCATGCGGATCGCGGCCGATGCCTGGACCGACGGTTTCGAACTGACCGGCACCGACATGGCGTTGCGCCGGTTGGAGATCTGCTACAAGACCTATGTCGGTTGGCGCGCGCGACTCTTCGGCGCCATTGCCGGCACGAGCTACGAGGACAGCGAATCCTATGGTGTCTATTCGACCCTGACCTCGGGCTATGTCAGCCAGGCCGAGGCCGATTCCGCGGCGATGTCCGAATGCAACTCCCGCTTCCCCGGCTGTGAAATTCAGCTTCAGTTCAGCGGGGGAATGGCGCGCTGCGGCGCGGCCGTCGGCGGGGTCGGCGACGAAGATGCGCAAGTCGTCGGCTACGGCGCGGGCTCGGACGAGGCCGAAGCGATCATGAACGCCACGATCGCCTGCCGCGAGAACGGCGCGGTCTGCCCCGAGAACTCCGAGGCTGCCTGTAACTCCTGGTGATCCAAACGGTTTGCCCGCCCCCGCCGCCGGTTAGACTGTCGCCGGCAGAACGCGGCCCAAGGCCGAAAGATGGGGGAAGGATATGAGCGATATCGTTCGCACGTGCCACCGGGGGCGCGTTCTCGAGATCACCTTCGACCGGCCGCCGGTCAATGCCATCAACGGCGTGGCCAGCCGCGCCCTCTACGCCGCTTTCCGCGAATTGCGGGACGACCCGGCGCTCTCGGTCGGACTGCTGACCGGAACGGGCGAGCGCGTCTTTTCCGCCGGCTGGGATCTGAAGGAGGCCGCCCGGGCGAAGGGGGTCGAGAAAACCGGGCCCGAATCCGGCCACAGCCCCGGCGGCTTCGCCGGCAACACCGAATTCTGGGACCTCAACAAGCCGTTGATCGCGGCGGTGAACGGCGCGGCCGTGGGCGGCGGTTTCGAACTCGCTCTCGCCTGCGACATCATCGTCGCGGCGGACCATGCCTGGTTCGAACTGCCCGAAATGCAGCGCGGCATCCTGGCCGATGCCGGCGCGCTCCAGCGTCTTCCCCGGCGCATCCCCTATAACGTGGCGGTCGAGCTGCTTCTGACCGGCCGGCGCCTGGAGGTCGAGGAGGCCGTGCGCTGGGGCCTGGTCCACAAGGCGGTTCCGGTCGACCGCCTGATGGCGGAAGCCCGCGCTCTCGCCCAGCGGGTGGCGGAGGGCGCACCGCTCGCCCTGCAGGCCGCAAAGGACCTGCTCACCACGACCGAAAGCATGCCGCTCTCCGAGGCCATGGCCATCGCGCATCCCGGCAAGAGCGGCCTGGAAAGCTACGAGCGGATGGCGAATTCCGAAGACGCGCGCGAGGGGCCGCGCGCCTTCGTCGAGAAACGCAAACCCGTTTGGAAAGGCCGCTGAAGGGAGCCAGCCATGATCGATACCGCATTGCACGAAGTCCCCGCCCGCAAGGGCCGGGCGGCCGAACTGCGCCAGGGCCAGCATATCAAGATGATCAACACCCACGGGACCCAGGTCATCGACATGTGGGCGCTGAACGCCGCGGACCTGATCGAAATCATGTCCATGCGCCACACCAAGAGCTGCCTGAAGAAGATGATCCCGGACGAGGGCGAGCCCTTCTACACCAACCGCCGCCGGCCCATCCTGACCTGGATCGAGGACCGCTCGCCCGGCGTTCACGACGTGGTGCTGCCGGCCTGCGACAAGTGGCGCTATATCTGGGACGGCTACGAAGGGTTTCACGATTCCTGCGGCAACAACCTGGAGGAATCCCTGCGCGCAATCCGCCGGGGGCCGCCGCCGGAAACGCCCCAACCCCTCAATCTATGGATGAACTGCCCGATCCGCGAGGACGGGCGCATCGACTATATCGCCCCGGTCACCGAACCCGGCGACTATGCCGTGTTCCGCGCCGAAATGGACTGCATCGTGGTGATGTCGGCCTGCCCCTACGACCTGGGCATGCCGATCAACGGCGATGACGGCATACCCAAGGCGGTGCACTACCAGGTCTGGTAGCGATCTAGCGGTGGCGGACCGCCTTTTCGGCCGCCTTCAGGGCCTCGATCAAGTCGTCGCGATGGTCCTTGGACATGGCCGGCGCGGCCGTGACCGACTCGGCCCATTGGGCGATGATATCGGCCAGCAGGTAGTGATGGATATGCAGTTCGAAGACGCGTTTCTCCTCGCCCGGGCGGACGAGCTTGAGGCGCAGCCCGTCATCCTCGACCGTCGCCTCGAATTTCGAATCGCGGCCGAAGGCGCCCATATAGACCTTGTCCGGAAAATTCAGCGCCACCGCCGCCTTGTCATGGATTGGCTTCATCGCGGTCTCTCCTCCGAGATCTCGTAGAACGATCTGCCGTATCGTTGCCTTCGGCGCCGATGGCGGCAAGCCCCGGAACGCCTTCGGCCTGTTCGTCGGCAACGCCTGGATCGCGCTCTTCGTCCTGACGGTATTCTTTCCGTCCGACATGCCGGACCCGCGCTTCGGCCCTTACGGCTAGGCCGCGCCGCCTCGCCCGGGCGCCGCGTCCCCGCTATAGTCGCGGCGTTCCGCCCGCGCATCGAGGAGCAACCGCCATGGCGAAGACCGATCTGCCGATCATCGAACAGCGCCGCATCGAGGCGAATATCATCAAGCCGATCTACGAAGAGATGAAGACCGAACTGGGCGAAGAGGTCGCCAAACGCGTACTCGGCAACGCCGTGGTCAAGGCCGCGATCGAAGCCGGCAAGGCCTATGCCGCCGAACGGAAGGACGGCAAGACCGACCTCAAGGCCTTCCATTCCCTGCTGCCCCAATGGACCCATGGCGGGGCGCTGGAAATCGAGATGGTCGAGGAATCGGACGAGGCCCTCTCCTATAACGTGGTGCGCTGCCGCTACGCCGAGATGTATCGCGAGATGGGCCTGGCCGAGATCGGCCATCTGCTGTCCTGCGGGCGGGACGGCACCTTCTGCAAGGGTTTCAATCCGGAGATCGGGTTCGAGCGGACCCAGACCATCATGCAGGGCGCCAGCCATTGCGACTTCCGCTACACCCTGCCGGACAAGAGCGCGGAATAGGGAAGAACCGATGGCCGAAACGACGACGAAGACCGCGACCGAGCAACCCTTCGACGAGGCCGAACTGGCGCGCCGCCTGGCCGCGGCGCGGGCCGCGATGGACGCCGCAGGGATCGACCTGCTGCTCGTCACCGACCCCAACGACATCTACTACCTGAGCGGAGCGCGCGAACTGGCCGGGCGCATGCAGATGGCCCTGCTGGTGGCGGGCGCGGGCCCAGGCGCGGACGGGGTCGCCTTTTCCGGCCGGGCGGTCGATGCCGTGGCCTATACCGCCCATACGGGCAGCGAGCATTGCTTCGCCTATCGGGACCACGAGGCGCCGGAGGGCGCCATCGCCCGGGGGGTGGCGGACCTGGCGAGCGAGAAAGCGCGGGTGGGCTACAACGCCCATAACCTGTCCAGCGCCATGCTGGCGCGGCTCAAGGCCGTCCTGCCAAGGACGGCCTTCGTCGATGCGACTCGCTTGGTCTGGGATCTGATGGCGATCAAGTCCGAGCCCGAACTGGCCCATATGCGCGCGGCCGGCGCGATCAACACCATTGCCCTGGACCGGGCCCTGGCCGCCATCGCCCCCGGGGTCAGCGACAACCATGTCGCGGCCGAACTGATCGCCGGGATGCTGGAGAACGGCAGCCACCCGACGACCCCCTTCATGCTGGCCAGCGGGCCGCGCACCGCCGTGGTCCACGCGACCTACAACGACCGCAAGTTGGAACGCGACGACATCGTCCATTTCGAGTTCAGCGCGGCGCGCTTCTGGTACACCGCGCCGCTGATGCGGACGGCCACCCTGGGCAAGCCCCATCCCGAGGCGATCCGCCTGCATGACGGCGCCCTGGCCGCGGTCGAGGCCGCCCTGGGCACGATTCGCGAGGGCGTCACATCGGGCGAGGTCGACGCCGCCGCCAATGCCGCGTTGGAAAAGCGTGGAATACGACAATGGCACTACCACCGCACCGGCTACATGGTCGGGGTCGCCTCGATCGCCACCTGGGGCCTGGGCCATATCGGCGCCCTGCGCGAGGCCGATCCGCTCGTCCTCAAGGAGAACATGACCTTTCATCTGCCCATGGTGCTGTTCCGCCCCGGCGCGGTCGGCGCGGGGCTGAGCGAGACGGTCCGCGTGATCAAGGACGGGGTCGAGGTGCTGACCGGCTATCCCACCCGGGAGCTGATCGCGCTTTAGATCACGGTGACAAGGTGCCATATCACCCTTCGAGACGCCGCCTTGCGGCGGCTCCTCAGGGTGAGGAAAAGTCACAATA
>JABIRQ010000279.1 GCA_018699755.1 Rhodospirillaceae bacterium
AATCGCCGCTCCCCACCGTTTTCCCCAATGGCGCCGCTGGCCGGCGCCGCCGCAAATATTGCTATTCAATAATTATTATAACACGCGCCGCCGGATCGCCCGAGTAACGCCGGGCTATGACGGATTGGCGGATGGCTGCCGGAAGGCGGCGCTCAGCCCGTGCCGGCGCGCATGTCCCGGGCGGTAACGCCGTCCTCGGTGCCGTCGGCGTAGTGGGAATAGCCCTGGATATAGAAGGCCGCGTCCTGGGCGCAGGCCTTGACCGATTCGCGGCTCGCCATGCGCCGTATCCAGGCGGCGAGCTGGGTGCAATCCTCGGGCAGGCCAATGCCGCGATAATGCTCCAGGGCCGGCAGGCGCTCGAACCAGGGGTAGTAGCAGAGATCGACGAGGCCGACCTGCTTGCCCATCCAAAAGGGCCCGCCCTGGCTGGCCTTGCGAAAGCCCTCGAACTCCATGAAGCGGAAATACTCGGTCAGCCGGGCGGCCAGTTCGGCGCGCCGCGCCTTGTCCTGCTCCAGGAAGACCCGGTACCAGGTCGGCAGCAGCTTCACATTGGCGAAGTCGATCCAGATGCGCGCCAGGGCGCGGCGTCCCGGATCCTTCGGCATCAGCGGGGGATGGGGATAGAGCTCTTCCAGATATTCGTTGATGACCGAGGATTCCCAGACCAGGTCATCGCCCCGGCGCACCACGGGCACCTTGGAATAGGGCGAGACCTCGGCGAACCAGTCCGGCTTGTTCTTGAGGTCGATCTCGGTCAGGGAATGCTCGATGCCCTTTTCCAGCAGCATCAGTCGCGTGCGCTGGGCATAGGGACAGACCTCCGCGCTGAAAATCTCGACCTCGGCCATTTTCCGCCCTCCGCAAAGCTGATTGTCGGCGCGGCGCTCTTTCCGCGCGCGCCGTCCCGGCTAGGATGGTCCGGCGAACAGAATAATTCCAGGCCCGGGCCGAACAAGCGACCCGCGCGATGCGCAAGGCGTCGTGCGCCGGGCGCAACACGCGACGACGGGAGGCGTTTTATGGCCATCACCCTCTATGAGCTTCAGGGCGCGAAGGATATCCGCTTCAGCCCCTATGCCTGGCGCGCCAAGCTCGCCCTGGCCCATAAGGGCCTGGCGCCGGACGAGATCGTGCCCGTCAAGTTCACCGAGAAAGACAAGATCGCCTTCAGCGGCCAGGGCCGCACGCCGATCCTGGTCGACGGCGACAAGACCGTGCCCGATTCCTGGGCCATCGCCTGCTATCTCGAGGACGCCTATCCCGACCGCCCCTCGCTGTTCGGCGGAGAGACCGGCCAGGGCCTCGCCAAGTTCGTCAACGCCTATGCCGACGGGGTCTTGCTCGGCGGCATCGCCCGCCAGATCCTGTGGGACGTGTTCCAGAACGTGGACCCGGTGGACCGGGACTATTTCCGCGAAACGCGCCAGGGCCGCTTCGGCAAGACGATCGAGGAAATCCGCGACAACCGCGCCGGGGAACGCCCGGCCTGGGAGGCGATCCTCACCCCCCTGCGCGCGACCCTGAAGGCCCAGCCGTTCCTGTCCGGCGAGGCCCCGACCTATGCCGATTATATCGTCATGGGCACCTTCATGTGGCCCCGCTGCACCAGCGCCTACCCCCTGCTGCCCCAGGGCGACGACCCGGTGCGGGCGTGGCGCGAGCGGATGCTGGACCTGCACGCCGGGCTGTGCCGGGCCGCGGTCGGGTATGAGGAGGATTTCGGGCTCGCAGAATCAGCCTGACGCCGACCGCCCTAGCAATCCCAGGCGGGCTATACTGAGGCAGACGAGATTCTCATCGGGGGCAAGCCATGGTCGAGGCCAATCTAGTCAGCGCGGATTCCCATGTCGTCGAACCGGCGGACGTGTGGACGCGGCATATCGGGGCGAAGTGGCGCGACCGGGCGCCGGTGACCTCGGTCGACGGCGAGGGCACGGTGCATTGGACCGTGGACGGCGGCATTCCCGTCGGCTCGGTCGGCGCGCCGAGCCAGGCCGGGGTGCGCTTCGAGGATCCGTCCAAGGTGACCTTCGAAGGCAAGTGGGAGGACGTGCGCCCGGGCTGCGCCGATCCGGTGCCGCGCCTGGCCGACATGGCCCTCGACGGGGTCGTCGGCGAGGTCGTCTACCCGACCGTGGCCAGCCGTCTCTACACCGTGACCGGAGGCGAACTGCTGTCGGCCTGCCTGCGCGCCATGAACGACTGGACGGCCGAGTTCGTCGGCGGGCGGGACGAGACCTTCAAGGGCATCGCCATGCTGAACACCGACGATCCGGCCGACGCGGCGGGCGAGGTCGCGCGCAGCGCCGACCTCGGGCTGCGCGCCGCGATGATTCCGACCGATCCGGGCGAGGGCCGGTCCTACGACCAGCCGGGCTACGATCTACTGTGGGAAGCCGCGGAAAGCCATGGCGTGCCGCTGTCCTTCCACGTCGCCTCGCCGCGCATCGGTCCGGGCCATGTCGCGGTCTTCGCGACCGACGGCACGGGCGCCGGCGCGGCGGCCTACCGCGCGACCCAGGCCTTCTGGATGCAGCGCTCGGTCGCCTGCATGATCTTCTCCGGCGTGTTCGAACGCTTTCCCGGCCTGCGCGTGGCGATCGTCGAGCACGAACTGTCCTGGCTGCCCCATCTGCTGGTCTCGATGGACCGGACCTATACGGAATACAGCCAGACCGCGCCCTATCGCTTCGCCGAGGGCCGGTTGCCCAGCGACTTCTTCCGCGACCGCATCTACACGACTTTCCAGGAGGACAAGCTGGGGGTCGAGACCCTGCCGGCGATGATCGGGGACGAGACGATCATGTGGGGCTCCGACTATCCCCATGCCGAATCGACCTGGCCCAACAGCCGGCAGTTCCTGGATGACATCCTGGGCGGCAAGGATGCCACCTTCCGCGACAAGCTGACCCGGGGCAACGTCGCCCGGCTCTACGGCTTCGCCTGATGGCGGTGATGCTGCTCAAACCGGCCAAGGCGGCGGCCGACGCCTGGCTCGCCCGCTTCGCCGACGCCGCGCCCGATCTCGAGGTCCGCGTCTGGCCGGAGTTGGGTGACGAGGCGGAGATCGACTACGCCTTCATCTGGGATCCGCCGCCCGGCCTGCTCGCCAAGCTGCCCCGGCTCAAGGGCGTGTTCAGCCTGGGCGCGGGGGCGGACCACCTGTTCCGCGACCCCGACCTGCCGCGCGGCCTGCCCCTGACCCGGGTGGTCGATCCCAGCATGACGGCGCGGGTGACGGAACACGGCCTCACCCTCGTCCTCCATCTCCATCGCAACATGGCGGCCTACGGCGCGGCCCAGCGGCGGGGTGAATGGGCGCCCGAGCCCCAGCCGCGCGCCCAAGACCGGCCGGTCGGCATCCTCGGCCTGGGGGTGCTGGGCGGCGATCTGGCCCGGCGTTGCGCCGATCTCGGCTTTCCCGTCGCGGGATGGAGCCGGACCGCGAAACACCTCGACGGCATCGATTGCTTTCATGGCGCGGAGGGCCTTGTCCCCTTTCTCGCGCGCTCGCAAATCCTGGTCTGCCTGCTGCCGCTGACCCCCGAAACGGACAGGATCATGGATGCGGCCCTGTTCGCCGGCCTGCCGAAGGGCGCGATGGTCGTGAATCTGGGGCGCGGCAAGCATCTGGCGACGGAGGACTTGGTCGCGGCCCTCGAGTCCGGGCATCTCGCGCACGCCGCGCTGGACGTCTTCGAGCCGGAACCCCTGCCCGCCGAATCGCCCCTCTGGGCCCATCCGAAAGTGACGATCACCCCTCATGTCGCGGGGGTAACCGATCCGGACGCCGTGGTTGCCCAGGTGCTGGAGAATATCCGTCGAATCGAGGCGGGCGAGCCGGTCCTCCACCCGGTGGACCGGGATTTGGGCTACTGACGGCCCGCCACCACGACCAGGGAGAAGAAACATGAGCAAAATCAAGCGTCACCAGACGAGCGCGCGGATGAGCGGCATCGCGATTCACGGCGACACGGTCTACATGGCCGGGGCCGTGGCCGACGACGCCAACGCGGATGCGGGCGAGCAGACCCGCCAGGTCCTGGCCAAGATCGACGAGCGCCTGAAGATCGCCGGCAGCGACCGGTCGAAGCTGCTGAGCGCGACCATCTGGCTCTGCGACATGGCCGATTTCGACGCCATGAACGCGGCCTGGGACGCCTGGATCGACCCGGCCAACCCGCCCTGCCGCGCCTGCGTCCTATCGCCCAAGCTGGCCCGCGACGGCTGGTGCGTCGAGATCATGGCGATCGCCGCGAAGTAGCGCGCCCGGCCGACGCTCCGGAGCTTACGCCGCCGGCCGACGGCGGACGATATGGGGGATGATGTAGGAAATCACCATCTCGTCGCGCTGGTTGAAGCCCTTGTAGCGCAGCCGCAACAGGCCCCGGTCGGGCTTGGAGCGGCTGGGCCGCGCCTCGACCACCTCGACCTCGGCGCGGATCGTGTCGCCCGCCATGACCGGGCGCGGCAGTTCGATCTCGTCGAAGCTGCGCGCGCCCATGTTGCAGACCCGCAGCAGGCCCTCCTGATAGAACATGCGGAAGACCATCGACAGGGTGAACATGCCACTGGCGCTCAGCCCGCCGAAGACGGATTTCTTCGCCGCTTCCACGTCGATATGGAAGGGCTGCGGGTCGTACATCAGGGCAAAATCGACGATCATCGATTCGGTGAAGGTCAGGCCGCCAGTCTTGAACACCTCGCCCACCGTGAGATCCTCAAGGTAACG
>JABIRQ010000140.1 GCA_018699755.1 Rhodospirillaceae bacterium
ATCATGCTCTACAACTATCCAGGCCGGACCGGCGTCAACATGGGCGAGGAGTTCCTGGCCCGCGTCGGCAAGAACGCCAATTTCCGCGGCATCAAGGAAACCAGCGGCGATATCAACCGCGTGCATCTGATCGCGCGGGAATTCCCGCATATCGAACTGATCTGCGGCGCCGACGACCAGACCCTCGAATTCTTCCTCTGGGGGTCTCGCGGCTGGGTCAGCGGCTCGGCCAATTGCATCCTCAAGGAATGCTTGGCGCTTTACGACGCCTGCGTGATCCAGAAAGACTTCGAGAAGGGCCGGCGCATCATGATGGCCCTGCTGCCCATCACCACGGTGCTGGAGCGCGGCGGCAAGTTCCTGCAATGCGTCAAATACGCCTGCGAGCTCCAGGGCTTGCCGGGCGGCGCGGTGCGCAAGCCCATGCGCCCGCTGAAGAAGGAACTGGCGCGGCAGATGCGCGACGCCCTGCATATCGCCCAGACCACCGTCGCGGCCATCCAGGCCGAAGCGGCGCCGGCGAAAGGCCCGGTGCTTCGCCAGGTCCACGGTTGAGGGCGGCGAGATGAGCGATCTGCTGACCCAGGACGAATACGAGGCCATCGCCCGCGATCTGACCCTGCCGACGACGGCATTCGTCAACGGCCGGTTTTCCGCTGCCAAGGGCGGAAAGACATTCGAGACGGTCAATCCCGCGACGGGTGCCACAATCGCGGAAATCGCCGCCTGCGAGGCGGAGGATGTCGACCTCGCCGTAACCAAGGCTCGCGAGGCCTTCGAGCAGGGCGTGTGGTCGCGCATGCACCCGGTCGAACGCAAGCATGCCCTGATCCGGCTCGTGAAGCTGATCAAGAGGAACCGCTACGAGTTGGCAGTGATGGAAAGCGTGGAGAGCGGCAAGCCCATCCACGATTGCGCGACGATCGACCTGCCGGAGACCCAGCACTGCCTGGAATGGCATGCCGAGGCAACCGACAAGCTCTACGACCAGGTCACGCCGTCGGGCGACGACGCCCTGGGCCTCGTCGTGCGCGAGCCGATGGGCGTGGTCGGCTGTGTCGTACCCTGGAATTTCCCGCTGATGATGGTGGCGTGGAAAATCGGCCCGGCCCTGGCGGCGGGCAACAGCGTCGTGGTCAAGCCGGCGGAGCAGACCAGCATGACCGCCCTGCGCCTGGCGGAACTGGCGCTGGAGGCCGGAATCCCGGCGGGCGTGCTGAACGTGGTGCCTGGCATGGGCGAGACGGCGGGTCAGGCGCTGGGCCGCCATCCGGGCGTCGATATGATTTCCTTCACCGGCTCGACGGAAGTGGGCCGGATGTTCCTGAAATACTCAGCCGAGAGCAATCTCAAGAAGATCGTGCTCGAATGCGGCGGCAAGAATCCCTGCGTCGTGCTCGACGACGCCGAAAACTTGGACGCCGTGGCCGAGCATGTCGCCTATTCCGTGTTCTGGAACATGGGCCAGAACTGTTCGTCCAACTCGCGCCTGATAGTCCACAAGAAGATCAAGGACGAGCTGCTGTCGAAGGTTCTGGCCAAGGCGCGCGACTGGCGCACGGGCTATCCGCTCGATCCCTCGAACAACCTGGGGGCGATCGTCAGCCGCGAGCAGTTCGACAAGATCGTTCATTATATCGACCTGGGGAAGAAGGAGGGCGCGTTGGTCGCCCTGGGCGGCGAGCCGATCGAGAACGGCGGCGGTCTTTATATCGCCCCCACCGTGTTCGACGGCGTCACGCCCGAGATGACGATCGCGCGGGACGAAATCTTCGGCCCCGTGCTCTCGGTCATGACCGTGGGCAGCGTGGACGAGGCGGTCGACCTTGCGAACGACACCCAATATGGCCTGCAGGCCTCGGTTTTCACTTCGAACGTGAAGCGGGCCCACCGGGTCGCTCGTGCCATCCAGGCCGGAACCGTCACGGTCAACTGCTACGGCGAAGGCGATATGACGACGCCCTTTGGCGGCTACAAGCTGTCGGGCTTCGGCGGTCGCGACAATTCGCTGATGGCGCACGATCAGTATTGCGAAACCAAGACGATCTGGATCGACCTCAGCGACGATCCCGTCGATCAGGCGGTCGATTGATCGTTGGACATGGGCGGGCGGTCCGACCGGTTCGGATATAGGGGTCGCTCGCCGCCGCGGGCTTTGAGGGAGGGCGCGGAATGTCGGAAGGTCGATTCGCCGGGCGCGTTGCTTTGGTGACGGGCGCCGGCCGGGGCATGGGCGCATGCCATGCGCGCCTCCTCGCGCTCGGTGGGGCCAGAGTGGTCGTCCAGGGTCGCGATGGCGAATCGGTGGAGCAAATCGCCACCGGTATCCGCACGAGCGGGGGCGAGGCGCTCGCCGTCGCCGGCGACGTGAGCCGGGAAGAGGATGTCGCGCGCAACCTGGACGAGGCGGAAGCGGCTTTTGGCCCGGTTGGCATACTCGTCAACAACGCCGGCGTGGCCAGCTTCGGCGGCACCGAGGCGGTGACGGAAGAAAGTTTCGATCGAGTCTTCGGCGTCAATCTGGCCGGCACCTTCCTGATGACCCGGCGGGTCGTGCCCGGAATGAAGGCCGCCCGCGCCGGCAAGATCGTCAATATCTCGTCGCGCTTCGGGCAGGTCGGCGCACCCGTCTCGATCGACTATTGCGCGTCCAAATCCGGGGTCCACGGGCTGACCAAGGCCTGGGCCAAGGAGCTGGCGCCCTGGAATATCTGCGTGAACTGCGTCGCGCCCGGCGGGGTCTGGACCGAGATGGGCTTGGCCGAGCATGGCGGAGCCGAGGGCATCCGCAAGATCGAGCAATCGGTGCCGCTCAAGCGCTGGGCCCAGCCCGAGGAAATGTCCCATGCGGTGGCCTTTCTGGCGGGCCCCGAATCCGACTTCATCACCGGACAGGTGCTGCCCGCGAACGGCGGCGCGACCATGGCCGGCATCTGAGAGGGAGACGAACTTGACGAGCTTGGCGGGAAAGACGGCGCTGATCACTGGCGCGGGCCGGGGACTCGGGCGGCAGCACGGACTGACCCTGGCCGAACGGGGCGCTTCGGTCATCGTCCACGATATAGCCGGGGATGCCGCCGAGGAGACTGCCGGGATGATCCGCAAGGCGGGCGGCGAAGCGCGCGTCGTGGGCTGCGATATCACCGATGTGGCGGCGATCAAGGAAACCTTCGGCGCGCTCGGAACCGTCGACATCGTGGTGAACAATGCCGGCACCCATGAAGCTCGCTTGATCGAGGCCATATCCGCCGCAGAGTTCAAGAACATGATGGACGTTCATGTGAAAGGCGCCTTTTTTACCGTCCAAACCCTGCTGCCGGATATGAAGGAACGGCGCGGCGGCAAGATCATCAACACCGCTTCGGCCTGGGGCCAGTGCGGTTGGCACACCGACAGCCATTATTGCGGGGCGAAGGCCGCGATCCTTGGCCTGACCAAGGCCTGGGCCAAGGAATTCGCGCCCTGGGGCATCCGTGTGAATGCCGTGTCCCCCGGCGTGGTGATGACGGAAATGACCCGCTTGAACCGCACGGATGAGGAAATCCGCGATCTGGCGGAGAAGCATATCCCCATCGGCCGCCTCGGCCTGCCGGAGGATATTTCCAACGCCGTGGCCTATCTCGCCTCATCGGAGGCGGATTTCATCACGGGCCAGGTGCTGCCGGTCAATGGCGGCGAGTTCATCGTCGGCATCTGACATGGCCGGGTTGGAGGGCCGTATCGCTCTGGTCACCGGAGCTGGGACCGGGATGGGGCGATCCCACGCCGAGGTTCTCGCGGAGCGTGGCGCCGATATCGTGGTGCAGGACATTGTCGAAGACGCTGCCCTGGAAACCGCCGAATTGGTCCGCACGGCCGGGCGGCGCGCCCATGTGGCGGTCTGCGACATCGCCGACGGCGTGGCGCTGGCGGCCGTGATCGGGGAAGCCGCCGCCCTGGGGCCGATCGACGTGCTGGTGAACAATGCCGGCATCCATGCTCTCACCCCGTTCGAAGAGATCGCGGAGGCGGAGTTCGACCGCATTTTCGCGGTCAACGTCGCCGGAACGTTCAACGCGATGCGGGCGGTCTTGCCGGGCATGAAGGACCGGCGCCGGGGCGCGATCGTGAATGTCGCCTCGACCTCCGGCCAGATCGGCACGCCGGGCGATACCCATTATTGCGCTTCCAAGGGGGCGGTCCTCGGCCTGACCAAGGCCTGGGCCAAGGAATTTGCGGCCTGGTCGATCCGGGTGAACGCGGTTTCTCCGGGCCCGATCGCGACGGAGATGACGGTGCGCAACCGCGGCTGGGAGGGCATTCGGGAACGCGCGGAGAAGGAGATCCCGTTGCGCCGCTACGGCCTGCCGCGGGATGTCTCCTATGCCGTGGCCTATCTGGCGGGCGACGGCGCCGGTTTCGTCACGGGGCAGGTGATCCCGATCGCCGGCGGCCTCGCCATCGTCGGAATCTGAACCGGTCCGCGCCGAGCAAGGTTTAGAAGCGGTCGATCCGGAAAGGGTGCAGGTCGATGCCCGGCGTCCGCCCGGCGACCAAATCCGCGACCAGGCGCCCGGTCACGGCGCCCAAAGCGAGACCGATATGGCTATGGCCGAAGGCGTAATAGACGTTGTGCCGATGGGGCGAGGGGCCGATCACGGGCAGGGAATCCGGCAACAGCGGCCGGTCGCCCGCCCATTGGCTGTAGCCCTCCGTTTTGAGCGTCGGAAATATCCGCTTGGCGTTTTCCACGATGGCCCGTGCCCGGCGCCAATTGGGCGGCGTGTCGAGACCGGCAAACTCGCTCGTCCCGCCCAGCCGCAGGCCCATGGCCATGGGGGTGATGGCGTGTTTGCCCACCGTGTCCATCATGATATGGCGCACCTCGATCCCCGGGTCGGGCAGATTGACATGATAGCCGCGCTGGCTTTCCTGGGGCGCGGGCGAACCGAGCATCCGTGACAGGCGATGCGACCAGGCCCCGGCCGCAATGACGAAACCGTCGGCGACGATCTCGCCCGCCTCGGTCCGCAGGGCGGAGACCCGGCCATCCGAGGTCTCGAACCCCGTGACGGCGGCCCGCCTGATCGCGCCGCCGCCGGCCGCGAAATGACGGGCCAGGCCGTCGACGATCAGGAAGGGGTCGGCGACATGACGCCAAACCTCTTCATAGACCGCGAAATCGCTGGCCGGGCCAACATCCGGTTCCATTCGCAGCAAAGCCGCCCGGTCGAGGGTTTCAAAGGAAATCCCCCGATCCTTGCGCAGCTTCCATTGGAGGGCATCGGCCTCAAAGGCGGCGCGGTCGGGATAGAGATGGATGACACCGGTGTGGTGGACCAGGTTATCCAGTCCGGCGGCCGAGAAAAGCGGTCGCCAGACCTCGTAGCAGGGCGAGAGCAGGGCGTTCAGTGCGTCGGTGATGCGCTCGACCTCTTCCATTCGCCCGGCACGGACGAAGCGCAGAAGCCAGGGCGCAAGACGGGGCAGATGGCGCCAGTCGAGCGCCAGCGGTCCAAGCGGGTCGAAGAGCCAGCGCGGCACTTTGCGCAGGACACCGGGGCTCGAGAGGGGCGGTATCGAGGTGATGCCGATCCCGCCCGTATTGCCCCAGGAGCAGGCCGTGCCCGGCGCCTGCCGGTCGACCACAGTGACCCGATGGCCGTCTTCCTGCAGACAGCAGGCCGTCGCCATGCCGATCACGCCGGCTCCGACGATTGCGATATGCCGGGGCTCCACCCGGTTGCTTTCGCGTTGTCCTGTCATGCCGGAGCCGCTTTGGGGCCGGATCAGAATCGGGTGACCCGGTAAGGCGACAGATCGGCGGAAGGCGGGCGTCCATCGACGATTTCGGTGACCAGCTTGCCGGTGGCGGCTCCCAAGGTCAGGCCGTAGAAGGCGTGACCGAAGGCAAAGACGACATTCCTGTGATGGGGCGACCGGTCGATGACCGGGAGGGAATCCGGGATGATCGGCCGATCGCCGGCCCATTCCGTATAGC
The DNA here is from genome assembly GCA_018699755.1 of Rhodospirillaceae bacterium. GTDB lineage: Bacteria > Pseudomonadota > Alphaproteobacteria > CADEGL01 > CADEGL01 > JABIRQ01. The sequence continues at coordinate 5,981 of JABIRQ010000140.1, forward strand.
CCTCGACGCTGATGCCCGGAAAGACGCTCTTCGCGACCTGGGTCAATTTGCGCGCGCGGCCCCAGTTCGGTTCCGAATTCAAGCCCGCGAACTCGGCCGTGCCGGCGAAGCGCAGGCCCATCCGCATGGGCGTGATGGCGCAGCTGAACTCCGGCGGGAAGACCATGTTGCGCGGCATCCTGCCCGGATCGGGGAGCACGATGTGATAGCCGCGGCACGCTTCGAGCGGGACCTTGCTGCCCAGCCGCGCGGCGATCTTGTGGGACCAGGCGCCGGCGCAGACCACCAGGTTTTCGACGGATCGGACGCCCTGGTTGGTGCGCAGGGCGTGTACGCCGTTGGGTCCGGTCTCGATATCGGCGACCTGCTCGCGGAGCAGGGTCCCGCCCCGGCGGGCGAAATGCTCAGCCAGTCCGACGACCACCGCATGGGGGTCGAGAGCGCGCTGCCAGTCCGGTTCGAACATGGCGCAGCTATAGGCCTCGTTCAGGGTCGGCTCCAGTTGGCGCAACTCATCCCTGCTAAGGCGCTGAACGTTGAGTCCGTGCTGGCGCGGCATGCGCCACATGGCGGCGTCGGCGTCCAAGGCCGCCTCGCTGCGATAGGGCACGACGCCGCCCACCGGCTGCACGAGGTCGGCGATCCCCGCCGCGTCGAGCAGGGGTTGCCAGTCCGTCTTGCTGTCACGCATCAGGGTGAGGATGGATTCGAAGGACTTGCCCGCATTCTCGGCGCTGCTGGCGCGAACGAAACGGGCGAGCCAAGGCGCGAGGCGCGGCAGATAGGACCAGCGCAGGGCCAGGGGGCCAAGCGGATCGGTCAGCCAACCCGGTATCTTCGCCGCCATGCCGGGCAGGCCCAGAGGAAAGGCGTGCGAGGTCGGCATGCCGCCGGCATTGCCGAAGGAGGCCGCTTCGCCGGGCGGCAGGCGGTCGATCACCGTGACTGCGTAACCGGCGTCCTGAAGCTGGACGGCCGTGGCCATGCCGACCACGCCGGCGCCGATGATCGTGACCTGACTGCCGGGGGCAGCCGTTGAATTCTGGTTCATGGCATGACCGGGAAAAGTGGTTCGATAGGCGCGCAGATTACGCCCTGTCCGGTCGCGAACCAAGCGTCACGCGGCTTGCGGGCGGCTTGGCCTTGTGGCACCTAGGACCGACTGGTGGAGCGAGGCGAAGCCCATGCCCAAAGGCACTTTTTTCTGCGTCGATTCCCACACCTGCGGCTGCGCGGTGCGGGTGGTGGTCGGCGGCGCGCCGGTTCCGAAGGGGGCGACCGCCAGCGCCCGCCGGGTCGATTTCATCGAACGCTTCGACTGGATTCGGACCAGCCTGATGTACGAGCCGCGCGGCCACGACATGATGTCGGGCAGCGTGATCTACCCTTCGACCCGCGAGGATTGCGACCTGGGCGTGGTTTTCATCGAGGTGAGCGGCTGTTTGCCCATGTGCGGGCACGGCACCATGGGCACGGTCACCGTGGCGATCGAGCGCAACCTGGTCGAGCCGAGGGAGCCGGGCGTGCTGCGCCTGGACACGCCGGCCGGGGTGGTCACGGCGCATTATGAGATGAAGGGCGAACATGTGGAGAGCGTCCGCCTCTCCAACGTCGCCTCCTATGTCCATGCCACGGGGGTCGAGGTCGATTGCCCGGAGCTGGGCCCGCTATCTGTGGATATCGCCTATGGCGGCAATTTCTACGCCATCATCGAGCCGCAGGAGAATTACGACGACCTGAGCCAGCTCGGATCGCTCGATATCGTGCGGATCAGCCCGCGCCTGCGAACCCTCCTCAACGAGGCGATCGACTGTGTCCATCCGGACGATCCCTCGATTCGAGGCATTGAGCACATCATGTGGACCGGCCGTCCGACCGTGCCCGGCGCCCATGGCCGCAATGCCGTCTTCCTGGGCGAGCGCGGCATCGACCGGTCGCCCTGCGGCACGGGCACCAGCGCGCGCATGGCCCTGCTCCACGCCCGGGGCGATCTGGCCGAGGGCGAGGACTTTATCCACGAAAGCATTATCGGCAGCACCTTCCGCGGCCGGGTCGAGGGGCTGGCCAAGGTCGGCAATCACCCGGCGATCCGGCCCAGCGTGGCAGGCTGGTCGCGCATCACGGGCCTCAACACCATCTTCGTCGACGACCGCGATCCCTATGCCGCCGGCTTCCAACTCGCCTAGCTGCCGTTCGGCGACCGTGCTTCTATAGGACGTCGGATCCTTGGGGGAGGACAGCATGGCCGGGCCGCTGGATGGACGCCTTGCCCTGGTCACCGGGGCCACGCGCGGCCTGGGCCGGGCGATGGCCGAGCGGCTGCGCGACGACGGCGCGCGGGTGATTGGCACAGGGACGCGCCACGATGGCGAAGCGCCCGAGGGTTGCGAGTTCATGGCCGTGAATCTCGCGGACCGGGGTGCGACAACCGCCTTTGCCGAGGAAATCCGCGATCGCGCACCCCTGATCCTGATCAACAATGCCGGCATCGGGCTGGAGCGTGGAATCGAGGACCTCGGGACCGAGGAATTCCTGAAGGTCCAGGAGGTCAACCTGCTCGCCCCGGTCATCCTGTGCCGCGCCGTGATTCCAGGCATGCGCCGCGCCGGGTGGGGCCGGATACTCAATGTCGGTTCGATCTACGGCACGATCAGCCGGGAGCGGCGGGTGGCTTATTCCGCCAGCAAGTTCGGCATCGACGGCGTCACGGCGGCCTTGGCGGCGGAGGTCGCGAAGGACGGCCTTCTGGTGAACACCCTGGAGCCCGGCTTTATCCGCACCGAGGCTCTGGATGCGATCGACGATCTCGACATTCCGGCGCTCGAAGCGAGCATTCCCATCGGACGCATGGGCCGGCCTGACGAGATCGCGGCCTTCGCCGCTTGGCTGGTCGGGCCGGAGAACACCTATATCAGCGGCGCGTCCCTGATCATCGATGGCGGCCTGGTCAGGGTTTGATTGCCGCGTTCGGGTCCTTCGGGTGTCTGGCGGGCGGGCGTCTGGCGGGGATTTCCCGCCCGTGCTTCAATAGCTGGCTGCATCGGCAGGGGAGGGCCATGCGAAACGGCGCGGAGCCGGCGGCCTGGGTCGAGATCGAGCTCGACGCCTTGGGCCAGAACTACCGTGAGGCGGTGCGCCGCGCCGGCCCCGAAAAGATGCTCATCGCCTCGATCAAGGCGAACGCCTACGGCCATGGCGCGGTGGCCTGCGCCGAGAGGCTGGCGGCGGAAGGGGCCGCAATGCTGGCCACCGGCGATATCGCGGAGGCTGCCGCGATCCGCGAGGCGGGGGTCGATACGCGGATTCTGATGTTCGGCGGTTTTGCCCCGGATTCCGTGGACTCGATTCTCGCCCATGATCTGGAGCCGACGGTCTGCAACGACGAGACGGTCGCCGCCGTGGCTCGGGCGTCACGCGGCTCGGCGCCGGTTCATGTCAAGGTCGATTGCGGGCTGGGCCGGCTCGGCGTGGCTCTGGACGAGGCGGAATCCTTCATTCTGCGCACGGCGCGAACTCCGGGGATCGAGGTCGCGGGGGTCTATACCCATGTGCCTTTCTTCGACGAAGACGGCCGCGCCTGGGCCATGGCACGGGTCGCTTCCTTCGAAGCCCTGCTGGATCGCCTTTCGGCCGCCGGGCTGGCGGTGCCGATGACCCAGGCCCTGGCCAGTTCCGCCTTGCTGTGCGGCGACAACGACCGGACCAATGCGGTCTGCGTTGGCCATATCCTCTACGGCCTGTCGTCCATGGCGCCGGGGTTGGCGGATATGAGCGGCTTCCGTCCGGTGCTGCGCGCCGTGCGCGCCCGGCTGGTTCATGTCGCGCAGCACGCCGCCGGGCGCGACGTCATGATCGGCGGCCATTACGGCCTGGCCAATGCCATGACCACCGGGGTCGCGCCGATGGGCATGCAGCAGGGCAATCGCGGGGCCGCGCCCGGCCAGGCTGCCCAGGCCATCGTGGCGGGCCGCCGCGCGCCGGTGATGAGCGTGTCCCTCGAACACGCCACCTTGGACCTGAGCGCACACGAGAATCCGGCGCTGGGCGCGATCGTCACTTTCCTTGGTGCGGCCGGCGATGACATGATCCCGATTGAGGAACTGGCGGCCTGGCAGGGCCGCACACCGCTCGAGACGGCCATGACTTTCTCTGGCCATCTGCCGGTCCGCCACGAGGCGGGGTCGATGTGAAAGAATGGAGCGAGCAAGGGAGGTCGCAATGAAGCTTACCGACAAGCAGATCGCCCTCTACAACGAGCAGGGCTATCTTTTCGTGCCGGAGGCCATTCCGGCGGCGGAAATCGCGGTCGTCCGCGACCATGTGTCCGATCTGGTCGGCGCAACGCGCGATGCGGTGATCGCCGAGGCCGACGGCAAGACCATCCGCTCGGTCCTGAACGCCCACGAATACGACGATGTCGTCGACCGCTTTATCCGGCACGAGGCCGTCATCGAGCCGGCCATGCAATTGGTCGGCACCCCGCTCTACACCTTCCAGTCGATCCTGAACGTCAAACGGGCCTTCGATGGCGCCCAATGGCAGTGGCACCAGGACTACCCGACCTACAAAGTTGACGACGGCATGAAGGAGCCGCGCGCGGTCAACGCGATGATCTTCGTGGACGAAGTGACCGAGTTCAACGGGCCCTTGATGATGGTGCCGGCGTCCCATGCCTCTCTCTTCATGCCCGAGATTCCGGAATACGACACCAAGATCACGACCTATCCCCACGGTCGCTATCCCGACGTGGAATGGGTCAAGCCCGTGATGCTGGCCAACGGGTTGCTGGCGCCCAAAGGCCCCGCTGGCTCGATCATCTTCATGCATCTGCTGACGGTTCACGGCTCGGGCCCGAACATGTCGCCCTGGCATCGTTCGGTCATGTCCCTCACCCTGAACTCGGTCGAGAACAAGGCCGAGGGCACGGTGCGCGGACCCGCCGTGTGTCACGATTACACGCCGATCCGGTCGCTGCCGGGCAGTGCGCTGCTGGAACTGACGGGCTGAATGCAAACGCGGGAGGAAAAGATCATGGCGAAGCCTCTGGACGGTCGGTTGGCCCTGGTCACCGGCGCCACGCGCGGCCTGGGACGGGCGATTGCCGAACGGCTGCGCGACGACGGCGCGCGCGTCATCGGCACCGGCACCCGACCCGACGGCGAGGCCCCGGACGGCTGCGAATTCATGGCTGTCGATTTCACCGACCGCGCGGCGACCGAGGCTTTCGGCGAGAAGATTCGGGTGCGTGAACCGCTGATCCTGGTCAACAACGCGGGCATTGGCATCGAACGCGGCATCGAAGACCTGAAGACCGAGGAATTTCTCAAGGTTCACGACATCAACTTGCTGGCCCCGGTCATCCTGTGCCGTGCCGCGGTGCCGGGGATGCGCAAGGCGGGCTGGGGCCGGATTCTCAATATCGGCTCGATCTACGGCACGATCAGCCGCGAGCGGCGCATCCCCTATTCCTCGACCAAATTCGCCATCGACGGGGTCACCGCGGCCCTCGCCCCCGAGGTGGCAAAGGACGGCATTCTGGTGAACACCTTGGCGCCCGGCTTCATCTATACCGAGATGATCGACGCGGCCGAGGATATCGACGTGCCTGCTCTGGAGGCGACGATCCCGATCGGCCGCATGGCACAGCCCGAAGAGATCGCGGCCTTTGCGGCCTGGCTGGTTGGGCCGGAGAACACCTATGTCAGCGGCTCGTCGCTGACCATCGACGGCGGCTTGGTGCGGGTCTGAGGCGGCTATGAACGATACGGTTTTCCCCCGTGCCGCCGAAATTCAGCCGGACCACGACGGGCGGCGCGCGCCGTCCGTGTCGGAGGCCGAGGTGCCGGCCGCCCTGCGCACGGTGCGGGGCGCGGAGCGCGACAAGCGTCAGGAGCGGTTCTTCGAACTGCATTACCCGGAGCCCAACTTCAAGCTCGGCTGGTCGGAGCAGACTCACAAGCGTCTGGTCAACGAAGGGCCACCCTGCCATCTGGGTCAGACTTATGAGCGGTTGGCCGAGAAATACGGCGACCTGATCCAGCGGGCCAATGCGGCGGCGCAATCCTTCCACGAACGGCCCGCGGAAGGGTCTACCGATCCGGATCGGGACATGTCCGACGAGATCCGCCGAGTCGCGTCCGAAAGCGGCGTGGATCTGATCGGATTCACCCGGTTCGAGCGGCGCTACGTCACCGCCGAGGGCAAGGACAGCGCCTTGTTCAAGAATGTCGTGGTGTTGTGCCGGGCCTTCGATTGGGAAAAGACCCAGGCCCTGCCCAGCGTGGAGTGGGACGTTCATTCCTATGACACCAGCCTGGCCCTAACCCTGGCCGCGCTGGAAGTGGCCGAATTCATCCGGGGTCGGGGCTTCCCGGTGCAGTTCATCGCGGGCACAGGCATGCGGGGCGAGAAAATGCTGGCCCCCGTCCTGCCCTACGCGGTCGAGGCGGGGCTCGGCCAGATGGGCGCCAACGGCACAATGTTGACCGCGGAATTCGGCAGCCGCATCCGGATCCTGGCGCTTTCGACCGATGCGCCGGTGACCTACGGCAAGCCCGTGGACCTGGGGATCAACGCCCTGTGCGACGCCTGCCGGATCTGCACCAATCGCTGTCCGGGCAGGGCCCTCTCGCGCAACCGCGTGGCCTGGCGCGGCGTGACCAAATACAAGGTCGTGGCCGAACGTTGCCTGCCGATGCTGCGCTATGCCGATTGCAACGTCTGCACCAAGGTCTGCCCGGTCCAGCACCACGGTCTCAAGCCCGTGCTCGACCATTTCGCGGCGACGGGCGAGGTTCTGGGTAAGGAGGATGCCGCCCTCCAGACCTACGATTTCTTCGAAAAGGGCCGTTTCGGGCCTGGGCAACTGCCGCGCTTCGGCGCGAAAGAAGGCGGGCGGGGGCTCAAGGACATGGTTCGCGCCCTGGAAGGCGACAGTCAAAACTGAGTTTTCAGACCGAATGAGAGAGGGAACAAGCATGGCCGAATCCCGGACCGGCGCCGAATATATCGCCGAGGCGTTCGAAGCTTATGGCATCACCGATGTCTTTTTCATGGAAGCCATCTTGCGCCGCAGTCTCCACCAGATGGAAAAGCGCGGCATCCGGCGGGTCATGGCTCATACCGAGAAGGCGGCGGCCTATATGGCCGACGGCTATGCCCGGGCGACGGGCAAGGTCGGCGTCTGCATGGCCCAGTCCGTGGGCGCGGCGAACCTGGCCGCCGGTCTGCAGGACGCCTATCTTGCCCGGTCGCCCATCGTGGCCCTGACCGGGCATAAGGCGATCCCCCATCTGCAGCGCAACGCCTATCAGGAGATCGCCCATCCGCCGATGTTTCAGCCGGTCACGCGCTTCTCCGCCAATGTCGAGGAGGTCAGCCAGCTTCCCTTTCTGCTGCGCCAGGCGTTCCGCGAGGCAACGGGCCCGACGCCGCGGCCGGCCCATCTCGACCTTGCCGGGTTGAGCGGCGAGGTCGTCGATGCGGCCACCGTCACGGGAGCGCTCGAGGTCGATCCGCGCCATGGCCGTGCCCCGGCCTACCGCACCGCGCCCGACCCGGCCGATATCGAGGCAGCGGCCAAGCTGATCGACGCGGCGGAGCGGCCGGTCGCCTTCCTCGGCGCGGGGGCTGTCCTGGCCGGTGCGGGGGAGGAGGCGCAGGCCCTCGCCGCGCTCGGCATTCCCATCGCCTATGGGCTCGACGGCAAGGGATTGGTCTCGGACACCGCCGAGACGACGATCGGCCCGGTCGGTCATTACTCCGCGCCCTATGCCAACAAGGCGGTCCACGAGGCCGATCTCGTGATCTATGTCGGCAGCGATACCAGCGATCAGGCGACCGAGAGCTGGCGGGTGCCCGCGCCGGGCACGAGGATCGTCCAGATCGACGCGGATCACGCGGAACTGGGACGCAACTATCCCGGCGCATTGGGCATCTGCGCCGATTGCAAGCTGGGCCTGCGCGCCCTGGTCGAGCGGCTGCGTCCGCGCGAGAACGGTGCCTGGGTCGCGAGGGTCGCCGGCCTGAGGCGGGATTGGGAGGCGGGAATCGAGGCGCATGCCGCTTCGACCGGCAAGCCGGCCACGGTGGAACGGCTATGCCGTGAAATCACCGGCGCCCTGCCGGAGGATGCGATGCTGGTCGCCGATACCGGATTCAGCGGCATCTGGACGGGCACGCAGATTCATCTCAACGGCGCGGGCCAGGGCTATATGCGGGCGGCCGGATCGCTCGGCTGGGGTTTTCCGGCGGCTATCGGCGCGCAATGCGGCCTGCCGGACCGCCCGGTGGTCTGCTTTTGCGGCGATGGCGCGTTCTACTACCACCTGTCGGAGCTGGAGACGGCGCGGCGCTGGAACATTCCGGTGACCGTGGTGGTCAACAACAATTCCGCCTTCGGCCAGGACATCGTCGGAGTCCGGCAGGTCTATGGCCAGGACAACGGCCGCTGGGGCGACCTGACCAATTTCGCACCGGTGAATTTCGCCGCCGTGGCCGAATCCTTCGGCTGCAAGGGCGTGCGGGTCGAGGATCCGGCCGATCTGGGCGATGCGCTGCGCGACGCTATTCGATCCGAGGAGCCGCGGGTGGTCGATGTGGCCACGGACAGCGGAAACCGCGCGCCGGACGCCTGGGTGCCGTCCACCTAGGGGCTGCGCGACATCGCTTCGAAACTGCGCGGGATTCGCGGATAGTAGATCATGAGGGTTCCGGTGCGGGCCGCCGACAGGACGATGTAGGATAGCCAGAGGCCGTGATTGCCCCAGAGCGGGACGAGGAGCCATAGGGCGCCAGCATAGATCAGCGCGGTCAGGATCATGGCGTCGCGCATCTCGGCCGAGCGGGTCGCGCCGATGAAAATGCCGTCGAGAAGATAACTCCAGACGAGAACCAGCGGCGCGGCGACGATCCAAAACAGATATTCGCGCGCGGCTGCGCGCACCGATTCGATCTCGGTCAGGGCGTCGATGATAGCGCCGCCACCCACGGCGAACAGGATCGTGAAGGCCGCGGCGAAAATCACCGACCAGATGGCGCCCGCGGCGACCGCGTTGCGGTATTGGTCGCGGCTGCGCGCGCCGACGGCCTGGCCGACCAGGGCCTCGGTCGCGAAGGCGAAGCCGTCCAGGGCCTGGGCCAGGAACTGGTTGAACAGGATCAGGATCGCGTTCGCCGCCAGGACGACATCGCCGAACTGCGCGCTGAGGACCGTCAGATAGGCATGCGCCGAGACGATGAGGAAGGATCGGACGAAGATATTGCCGTTGACCGCCATCAAGGCGAGGAAGGCGCGGCCGCCGATGCTGGCGAGGGTCGCCGGCCCGCCGCCGATATTCGAAAGGCAGCGCAACACCAGAAATCCGCCGAGGGCCAAGCCGGCATATTCGGAGATCAGGGTGCCCAGGGCGACCCCCTCCACGCCCCAGCCGAAGCCGAGCACGAAAAGCAGATCCAGCACCACGTTCAGGGCATGATAGGCGACTTGCAGCACCAGGGCGGAGACCGTGCGCTGAATCCCGATTAGCCAGCCGGTCACGGCGAAAATGCCGAGCGCACCGGGCAGGCCCCAGATGCGGATGTCGTAATAGACGCGGCCGAGTTCCGTGACCTCGGCGCTGGCGCCGATGATGGCATAGGCCAGGTCGCCCACCGGTTCGCGCAACAGGATGAAGAAAAGGCCCAGGGCGAGGGCGAGAAGCAGGCTGCGGATCACCAGGGCGCGCAGTTCGATCCCGTCGCGCGCGCCGTAGGCCTGGGCCGTCAGCCCGGTGGTGGCCATGCGCAGGAAGCCGAAGACCCAGAGGAAATAACTCAAGATCACGCTGCCGACCGCGACGGCGCCGATATAGGCCGGATCGGGAAGGCGGCCCATCACCCCGGTATCGACCGCGCCGAGCAGGGAATGGGACACGTTCGACAGCATGATCGGCCAGGCCAAGTGCCACATGCGCCGATGCCAATGGGCGTCCGGGTTGCGAAAACCGCCGATCATGTCATGCCGTGTCGCCGGGCCGACCAGGGCCCCGCGCGTCTCGCCAATGCTGCCACAAGCGCCCTAGCGGCCCGCGGCGCAGCCGGATCTGTTGCGCTGGCTCGCGCCGGCGCGGATCACGTCGCCGTCCTTGGCGACGGCCGAAAGCCTGCCCAGGGTCCAGGGGCCGACATCCTCGACCTCGTGGCCGAGTCGCTTCAGCTCAGTGATAGTTTCCCGGCCGTAGCGGCTCTCGACCTGAAGGTGGTTCGGCCGGGCGTCGCGTGGATAGAAGGAGCTGGGCGCGTGGTCCGACTGGAAGGCGGGCGCGTCGATCGATTCCTGCAGATCCATGCCGTGATGGACGTGGCGCAGGAAAAGCTGGAGCGCCCATTGGTCCTGGCTGTCGCCGCCGGGCGAGCCGAAGGCCATATAGGGCTTGCCGTCGCGCAGACAAAGTCCGGGCGTAAGGGTCGTGCGCGGCCGCCGGCCGGGCGCCAGGCTGGCGGGCAGCCCATCCTCGAGCCAGAACATCTGGGCGCGGGTTCCCAGACAGAAACCGAGTTCGGGCATGACCGGCGAGGATTGCAGCCAGCCGCCGCTCGGCATCGCCGACACCATATTGCCGTCCTGGTCCACGGTGTTGACGTTCGCGGTGTCGCCGGCCATCTCGCGGGCGAGGGTGGCGTTCGGCTCGCCGCCGCCCGGCGCCATGGGCGCCGCGATGCGAGAGCCTTCCCGCACGATTCGGGGCAGAACGGGCGGCGTGTCGCCGATCTGGCCGGGGCGGAGCTCGGTCGATGCCGCGCGGCCGATCTGGGCGCGCCGGGCGGCGCCATAGGTCGGGTCCAGCAAAGCCGTCAAAGGCACGTCCACGAAGTCGGGGTCGCCGTAATAGGCTTCTCGGTCGGCCATGGTCAGCTTCATGGCTTCAGTCAGGACATGGACGAATTCGGGGCCGTTGGGGTCCATCGAGCCCAGGTCGAAGCCCTCGAGGATGGACAGGGTCTGCAGGGCCACGGGACCTTGGCCCCAGGGGCCGGTCTTGATGACGGTATAGCCGTGGTAGTCGATGGTGGCCGGGGCTTCCACCGGGGCCCGCCAGCCGGCCAGGTCGTCGGCGGTCAGAAAGGCCCGGTCGGACCGTCCGGCACCGTCCGGCACCTCAGTTTCGCCAAAACGGCCGATTGCCTCGGCGATGAAGCCCTGATAGTAGGCATCCCGCGCCGCTTCGATCTGCGCCTCGCGCCCTCCGCCGGCGGCCTCCGCCTCGTCGATCACCCGGGCATAGGTCTTGGCGAGCTGCACGTTGCGCAACAGGGTGCCAGGCGCGGGAGCTTGGCCGTTGCGCAGATAGATCTTACCCGATTCGGGCCAGGTTTCGGCCAACAGGCCGCGCACTGCGTCGATATAGAGGCTCAGGGTGAAGGAAACGGGAAAGCCGTCGCGGGCATAGGCCACGGCCGGCTCGAGCACTTCGCGCAGGGACATGCGGCCATGGTCGCGCAGCAGGATCATCCAGGCGTCGAAAGCGCCCGGTACGACGGCCGCGAGAAGGCCTGTGCCGGGGATGAGCTCTACCCCGAGCGCGCGGTAGGCGGCAATCGTCGCAGCCTTTGGCGCGGGGCCCTGCCCGCAGATCACGCGAGCCTCCCCGGTCGCGTCCTGGACGATAATGGGTACATCGCCGGCCGGTCCGTTCTGATGGGGTTCCACCACCTGCAGGGCGAAGCCGGCCGCGACGGCCGCATCGGCGGCATTGCCGCCGCGCTCCATCATCGCCATGCCGACATGGCTGGCGACCCAATGGGTCGAGCCGACGGCGCCGAAAGTACCGCGAATCTCAGGTCGGGCGGCGTCCATGGGATGCTTTTCTCCGTCGATTGGCCTAGAGCGTGATCGCGCAGATCATGACAGCGAGAGTACGGTGGGCCAACCGTTGCACTCGACGCCGGCTGGCACGAAAAGCGCATGAGTCCTAGGATATCGCCGCTTTATCCCTGGATAGGGCCATTTTGGCACGCTCCCGCGTCCATCGCTTACGGATTTGCGAGATACGATAGTGAAGATGCGCAGCATGTCGGCTAGTCGAGGCCGCAAGGACGAACAGGCTCGGGTGGTCGCCCGCCGCCTGATCCTGCCCGTGGCGCTCATCCTTGCGGTGAGCGCAGTGCTTTTCTGTGGCCTGATCTGGTATGCAGCCCGGAACCTCGACGATGTTGCGCTCGAAAGCTCCGCTCAAGTCATGCAGTCGAAGCTGACCGAGTTGCAGCGCCGGATCGCGGTCGACGCCAAGGACCGCGCTTGGTGGGACGAAGCTCAGAGAAAACTCTTCGAGCAGCGCGATACGATCTGGGCGGAAGACAACTTCGGCGGCTATGCGCACGATTCGCTCGGCTGGTCGTCCGTCTTCGTTCTCGGCCCTGACGGTGCGCCCGGCTACAGCTGGATCGAGGGCAAATCTTTCGGCCGAGCGCGCAATCCGCACGAATTTTACGGCGACGGCCTCGCCTCGTTGATCGAGGCCGCCAGCCGGAGTTCCATGGAGGAACCCGATCCGGTCGCAGGTCTCCTGGCCGATAGGGATGGGGTCGTTCACATCGTGGGGGTGAGCCCCTTTACTTGGGAAGTCCCGACCGTGGCGCAGCTCGCTTCGGCGCCGCGTCCGATGCTTGTCATCAGTTTTGCCCTCGACGATGCGGCCCTGGCGGGGATCGCCGAAGAACTGAACGTTCGAGGCTTGCGGATCGCCCACGACGACGGGCAGGCCCGCGAGGCGGTTGCGCTGAACCTCATCGCGCCCGACGGGTCATCGTCGGGCATTCTTGCCTGGAACCTCGATCTTCCCGGCGAACGTCTGACGACGACGGTTCTTCCGGTCGTCATTGCCGCTTTTCTCGTCATGAGCTGGCTGCTCTGGCTCGTTTTCGATCGCGCCAATCGAGCGGCCAGACGAATCGAGAATGGCGCGCGTCTCCTGGCGGCCCAGAACAGCGCGCTGGAGCGCAGCGAACAGCGGGTGCGCGCGATTATGGACAATGTCGCCGATGGCATCTTCTCGGTGAATCCGGAGGGCGGCATTGAATCGGTGAACCCGGCTGCCTTGCGCCTGTTCGGATACGATACCCAGACGATCATGGAGAAGGGTTTTCTTTCCCTGATCGATTGTCCGCAGGGGTTCCAGGTCCTTGCGGCGTTCCGGGCCGGCGACGATGTGCCCGCGCAAATCCAAGGCGCCGTCGGCCGGCGAGCCGACGGCTCGACCTTTCCGATCGATCTCTCCGCCGGCGAAGTCACGATCAGCGATCGCCGGCTGTTGACCGTTGTCGTCCGGGATATGACCGAACGCGAACGCCAAGCCGAGGCCCTGAGCGGCGCGCGCGATGCGGCAGAGCAGGCAAACCGCGCGAAATCCGACTTCCTGGCCCATATCAGCCACGAACTGCGCACCCCCCTCAATGCCGTCATCGGGTTTTCCGAGATGTATACGTCCAAGATATTCGGGGCCTTGGGTGACAAGCGGTACGACGAATACGCCACCCATATCCACGACAGCGGCAAGCATCTGCTGGCCCTGATCAACGATATTCTCGACCTGTCCCGCGCGGATGCGAATCGACTTGAGCTCTATGACGAAGACGTCGCGCTCGACGAGGTGATCGGGGCAAGTGTCGAAATGGTGCGCAAGGAGCTGGGTGATGCGGGTCTCGCCCTCGATGTCGATATCCAGGACGACCTGCCGCGGCTCCGTGCCGACGAGCGCCGTCTGCGTCAGGTGGCGATCAATCTTTTGAGCAACGCGGTGAAATTCACGCCTCGAGGCGGCCGCATCACGGTGCGGGCCGGGATCGATGGGGAGAGACGCATACGGATGACGGTTCGCGATACGGGTATCGGGATGCGTCAGGAAGACGTGGAGAAGGCATTCATTCCCTTCACCCAGGTCGACACCACCTTGACGCGGAGGCATCTCGGCGCGGGTATCGGGCTCAGCCTGACTCGAAGGCTGGTCGAAGCCCATGGCGCGGAAATCGCGATTGTCAGCGCGCCGGGCAAGGGGACGACGGTGACGGTGGTCTTCCCATCCGATCGCACGGTCGACGCAACCAGCCGCTTGGCTGCCGGTTAGCCCGGGTTCGTGCCGGTCGTTCTCCTGCCTGGCGCTATTTCGCGCGGGCGGCGCCCGCTCGCAGCGTCCACTCGACGATTTCCTTGAGAACCTTGCCCAGCGCCACGTCGAAGGCGGTGACGGCCGACTCAAGGGTCGTGCCAGCAGGTGCGACTTTGTCGGAGTTGAGGCTGCCGACGATCAGGCGCTCGGGCATCTGGACGAGCTTTACATTGACCCGGACGCGCACCTGGCGTTGGCCGTATTGCTCGATCTGGAACTCCCGCAGATCGGTCTTGAGCACGAAATCAGAGCGCAATCCGACGGATTCCCGGCCCACGGCGATGATGCGCCCGGAGTTCTCGAAGGATTCGACCAGCAGGGTCTGGATCAGGCTGGGCGCGCGATCGGCCCAGGCGGCGTCCTTGACGAAGCTGATCTTGGTTTCGGTCTCGCGAACCATGATCCGGTTCGATTCGAGACTGGACGGCGCGGACGGAACCTCGATCACAAGCTGCCAGTCCGCATTCGGCAGATCGGCCGAGAAGGTGCTTTTCGGCGTCAGCTCATACAGCGTGGGCGGTTTGCCCGATCCGGGCAGTTTGGGCACGCAGGCCGCGACCACGAGCAGAAGGGCGATCGGCCCAAGCCGCGAGAAAGCGGTTCGGAAACCATGACTGGTCATCTGAGGTCGACCCCCTGGCTGATATCGTCGCCGAAGAAAAAGCGCGCCGGATCGTTTTCGACCTTGTCGGTCAGCCGGGTCAGGCTGCCGGTCAAAGTGCGCAACTCGTTGACCAGAAGCGACAGTTCGTAGAGGCCGACCGAGGTGAAGTCTTGGATGGGGCGGCGATTCTCCGCCACCATGGCCGTGATTTCGTTGGACAGGCCGGTCAGGGATTCGGCTGTGCCCTGCGCCGCGTGCATCGTTTCGTCGATCTCGTCGTTGAGGCCCTCGGTCAACCGGCGGAATGCCGTCACGGCGCCGCGCATCTCAGCCACCGTGGCGTCGGTATCGACCAGAATGCGTTCGATCTCGTCGGACCGGCCGGCGACCGCGCCGGAGACTTGGTTCAGATTGGCCAAGGTGCCGGCGATGGCGGCTTGGTTCGTTTCGCTCAATAGATTGCTCGCTCGATCGACCAATTCGATGAATCGATTGATCAGTTCAGGCGCGCCCTCAATGACCTGGGCCAGTTCGGACGGCTTGGAGGGGAGCGTCGGCATGTCCTTGCGTCCACCCGATTTAAGCACCGGGGAAGCCTGTGAGCCGCCGCTGAGCTGGACGTAAGCCACCCCCGTGATGCCCTGCATTTCGAGCGAGGCTTCGGTATCCGTCTTGACCGGCGTGTTGCGTGGCACCTCGATCACCACTTCGATCTGTTCGACATTGTCCGGATCGATCCGGATGCTGTCGACCGAGCCGACGGGAATGCCGCGGTATCTCACGGCATTGCCGACCTTGAGGCCGGTGACGGACCCGGAGAACAAGATGCGGTAATAGGCGTATTCCTGGTCGATCTGGACCTTGGTGAGCCAGACGACGAAGACGACGAGTCCGGCCAGAACGGCGAGCACGAAACTGCCGACGAGAAGATGGTTGGCGCGTGTTTCCATGGCGAACCTATGCTCCGGTCCCTGCCGCGCGGGCTCGAGGACCGTGGAAATATTCGCGAATCCAGGGATGCTCGTGTCGCAACAGCGAGGACAGCGTTCCCACAATCACCTTCTTGTCGACGAGCACGGCGATACGGTCGCAAATAGCCGCCAAACTGTCCAGGTCGTGCGTGACCATGAAAACCGTCAGGCCGAGCGCCTGCTGCAGGTTCCGAATCAGGGAATCGAAAGCCGCCGCGCCGATTGGATCGAGCCCGGCCGTGGGTTCGTCGAGAAAAAGGATGTCCGGATCGAGGGCCAGGGCCCGTGCCAGGCCGGCCCGCTTGCGCATGCCACCTGACAGCTCGGAGGGATATTTCCCGGCGGCGTCCGGCGGCAACCCGACCAGGGCGACCTTGAGGGCCGTGACTTCGGCCAGAAGATGGGGCTGCAGGTCGAGGAACTGCTTGATCGGCACTTGGATGTTCTGAGCCACCGTCATCGAACTGAACAGCGCCCCGTCCTGGAACAGCACCCCCCAATGGCGCCTCAGGGCTTCGCGCTCGCCTTCGTTCAACCGGCCGACTTCGCGGCCCAGCACCTCGATACTGCCTTCCGCCTGGCGGTTCAGGCCGACGATGGTGCGCAGAAGAACCGATTTGCCGGAGCCCGACGCGCCGACCACACCGATCACTTCGCCGCGCTGGACATCGAGATCCAAGCCGTCATGGATGACCGTTTCGCCGAACTTGTTGACCAGGCCGCGCACGCGGATCGCCGGGTTTGTCGCGCCTTGGTCCGATGGCGTGGACGGCTTCATATTCCGATGCTCGAGAACAAGATGGAGAAAGATGCGTCGAGCACGAGGACGAGGAAGATCGCCTCGACCACGGATTGCGTGGTGAGGCGGCCGACGCTTTCGGCGCTGCCGCTGACCCGCAGGCCCTCGTAGCAGCCGATCAGCGCGATGGCGAAGGCGAAAAACGGCGCCTTGATGATGCCGACCCAGAAGGTCCAGAGGGGAATCGCCGCGTTGAGTTGGATAAGGAACTGAGCCGGCGACATGTCGAGCAGCAGCATCAGGGCGATTCCGCCGCCAAGCATGCCGACCATGTCCGCGTAGAAGGCGAGCAGGGGCAGGGTGATGACCAGAGCGAAGATGCGCGGCAGGACCAGCACCTCGATGGGATCCAGGCCCAGGGTCGACATGGCGTCGATCTCCTGATTCACCTTCATCGTGCCGATCTGGGCGGTAAAGGCGCTGCCCGACCGACCCGCGATCAGGATCGCGGTCATCAGGACGCCGATTTCGCGCAGCATCGAGACCGCCAGCAGGTTGATGGAGAATATCTCGGCCCCGAAGCGGGTCAGCTGGTCGACCCCCTGATAGGCAAGAACCACGCCGATCAGGAAGGAAAGCAGGCCGACGATCGGCAAGGCGTTGAGGCCCGACCGCTCCATGTTCGCCACGACCGAGGTCATGCGGATGCGCTTGGGCCGGAGGGCCGACCGGCCGATGGCAATCGTAACAAGGCCGAGGAAGGCGACGACGCTCTTGGCTTCGTCCACCATCCAGATCGTGCTGGCGCCGACGCGCTCGACCAGGGCGCGAAAGCCGCCATGGGGCGGCGGCGCCGGCTCCTCGCTTGGATGGGCGGCGGCGACCCGTTCGATCAAGGCGCTATGGGCCGCCTTCGCGCCGAGAATTTCTACGGCGAGGCCGCGTGCGCGCAACGCTTCGCGGGTTCGATGGATCGCCCAGGCGCCCGTGCTGTCCAGGGCCTCGACCTTGGCGAGATCGAGCCGGGCCTTGCGGCAAGGCCCGGGATCGAGCTCGCGCAAGGCCGCATCGAAGCGCGCGACGGTTTCGATCTCCCAGCGGCCCCGAGCAGTCAGCACGAATGCGCTGTCCGCTCGCTCGGTCTCGAAGCCATCGGACAAGCCGGCACCTCTCGGACGCTTGGAATTCCTGGGCGGAGTATAGGGAAAAGGGCCGCGCGGGCTAGCCGGTCGGCGTCGGCTTCTCCGGCGATCGATCCGGCGGCATCGCCGTGCCGGGACCGAGAGCGCGTTGCATGATTGCGGAATCGACCCAGGCGCCGCGCTTGTATCCAACCCCCTCGAACCGGCCCGCCATATGAAAGCCGTGGCGCGTGTGAAGCTTTACCGAAGCGGCGTTGCGGGCTTCGCCTCCACCGACCACCGCGACCATCTGCCGGTAGCCGAGGGACTCGCACCGGGCGATCAGTCCGGCCAGGAGCGCGCTGCCCAGGCCGCGGGCCGTCGCTTGGGGTGCGATATAGATCGAATCCTCGATCGTATAGCGATAGGCCGGGCGCGGCCGAAACGGCCCTGCATACGCAAAGCCGGCAACCTCGCCGTTCAATTCGGCGACGAGATAGGGCAGGCCGAGCGCGATCACGGCGCTACGCCGCCGGCTCAGTTCTTCCATGTCGGGAGGCGTCAGCTCGAAACTGCCGTATCCTTCCAGGACATGATGGCTGTAGATCGCGTGGATGGCGGCCAGATCGCCCTCGGTGGATGCGCGCGCGGAGGGTTGCGATCGATTCTGCGGGGCGGTTTCCCAGGGCGTCGTCACGCGGCCAGGGCGTCGGCGGCCAGGACGCCCAGGCGTTCCGACAGCGCGCTCATCGCTTCAGCCAGTTCGGAAAGATAGGGGCGTCGTTCGAATCGGTCCTCGTCCATATAGAGGGCACGGTTGATCTCGATCTGCAGGGCGTGGACGCCGGTCTGCGGGCGGCCGTAATGCCGGGTCGTGAAGCCGCCGGCATAGGGCAGGTTGCGAGTGACGTTGTAGTCCCGCTCGCGCAGGAAACGCTCGACCGAATCGGTCACGAACGCGGCGCAGGATGTGCCGAATACGTCCCCCAGCACGAAATCGACCCGTCGGCGCCCGGCATCGCGGTCCATCGGCCCGCCGACCGAGGGCATGGAATGGCAATCGATCAGAAGACAGCTGCCGAACTGCGCCCGCGTGCTTTCGATGAGATGGCCAAGGGCCTGGTGATAGGGCCAATAGCACCGCTCGATCCGTGCCTTGGCCTCGTCGAAATTCAGCTTGTTCCGATAGATCTCTTCGCCGTTCGCGACCACCCGCGCGATGGTGCCGAGACCGGCGCCGACCCGGGGCGAGCGCGTGTTCACGTAGGACGGCAATTCGTCCGCGAACATGTCGGGATCGAGCTCGTAAGGCTCCCGGTTCGGGTCGATATAGGCGCGCGGGAAATGCGCCCGGAGCAGGGGTGCGCCGCGGTTCGGCGCGTCGGCGAAAATCTCGTCGACGAAGCTGTCCTCGGACTGGCGCAGGGTCAGGGGATCGAGGCGCGAGGCCGCGAGGAACTCGTCGGAGTAGCGCGTACCGCTGTGTGGGGAGGCGAAGACGAGCGGACTCGTCTGCTTTTCCGGGGCGATGACGTCCCAGGCCTCGCCCCAGCCGGCGAACAGGCTCAGGCTGGCATCCATAATCCGACTCGTTTAGCCCATTCCGGCCAGGGAGTCATCCGCCTCAGGCCCGGCCCGCCATGTCCCCGGAAAATTCTCCGGCCATTACCCATTGTTTAACCGGCTGCCCCCAGAATGGACGGCGATCGAGGAACGATCGGGCTGGACCCGAGCGGGCGGAAAGGACGCCGATGGCGCGTATTCTCTTGGCTGAAGACGACGATTCCCTGCGCCGCTTTCTGGCGCGCGGTCTCGAGGCGGCCGGTCACGACGTGATCGACGTGCGCGACGGCATCACCGCCGTCGCGGCTCTGGAAGCCGGACCTTACGATATATTGATTGCCGATATCGTCATGCCGGGCACGGACGGGATCGAGCTGGCGCGACAGGCGGCCGGCGAGATGCCGGGGCTCAAGGTCATGTTCATCACGGGCTTCGCCGCCGTCGCGCTCAAGGCGCGAAGCATGGCCGCCGCGAAGGGCGGCAAGGTTCTTTCCAAGCCGTTCCATCTGAAGGACCTGGTCGACGAGGTCGAAACCGCCCTGGCCGCCTGACGGCGCATATGATTTCCTGGCCTTGCAAAGCACAGGCGGTTGGGTATAAATCGCCCGGCCTTGGGGCGCGTAGCTCAGCGGGAGAGCACTACGTTGACATCGTAGGGGTCGCTGGTTCAATCCCAGCCGCGCCCACCATTTTCCTTC
>JABIRQ010000141.1 GCA_018699755.1 Rhodospirillaceae bacterium
CCGCCCGAGTCTTTACGGCCCTCCCGGCCGTCCCCCGGCCCTATCCCGAACACCCGGGAATGGGCGATGATCGGGCCGGGCCGCGACGGGCGGCGAAACGGGAGGTTATCGAATGGCGATGCGGCTCTACGGGGCGAAGGGGGCGGGCAGCATGGCGGTGCATGCGGCCCTGGAGGAAATCGGGGCGGATTACGACTTCACCCTGCTCGACCTGGCGAAGGGCGAGCAGAAGGCGCCCGAATACCTGGCGCTGAACCCCAACGGGCGGGTGCCGACCCTGGTCGACGGCGATGTCGTGGTGTTCGAGGGCGCGGCCTGCCTGATGCACGCGATCGACCGCCACCCGGATTGCGGCCTGGCCCCGGAGCCGGGCACGGCGGAGCGGGGCGAATACTACAAATGGCTGGTCTGGATGACCAACACCCTGCAGGAATCGGGCGGCGCCTGGGCCCATCCGGAAAACTGGGCGCCCGACGAAGCGACCCGCCCCAAGGTCCGGGCGGCGGCGGAGGCGCGGCTTGGCCGGCATTGGGATATGGCGGAGGCCGGGCTGGCGGGCCGCCCTTATCTTCTCGGAGAAAGCCCGAGCGGGGCCGACCTGTTCCTCTTCATGCTGGCCTATTGGAGCCGGGGCTATCCCGTGCGCGCCCAGGACCGGCCGAACCTGGCCGCCCATGCCCGGCGGGTGATGGCGCGCCCGGCGGTGGCGCGGATGATGGCGGCCGAAGGGGCGGAGTGGGAGCTGGGCTAGGGACCCGACGGTCGAGCCAGCCGTGCCGCCCTTGCTCGCCCCGGCCCTCTTCTCCCAACGGGAGGGGAGCGGGCAAAGGCGCGTTCGTCGGGGTTTTTTCCCGCGCCCGAAAACGAAACCGGCGCCGCCCCGGGACAGGGCGGCGCCGGCCGTTCGAGCGGGCGGGCCGTCAGCCGCAGAAGCCGCAGGCGATCAGGGTCGCGGCGGCGCGGGTGGCGGTGCGGTCGAGGGCTTCGTCCTCGAGCAGGTCGAAGTCCTCGATGCGGATGTCTTCGGTCATGGGAAATGTCCTTGTGTCGTCGTGCGCGGCCAAACGCCGCACGCGTAGCCTAGCGCGCCAATTGTGGCGGATTTGCGGTTGGTGAGGCGCCGCACCGGCCCCGCAAACGAAACCGGCGCCGCCCGGGGAGGGCGCCGCCGGCCGCGTCGTTCGGTCGGGCAGGCTAACTCACGCAGAGACCGGTCGGTATTACGCAAGCCGCCCGGGAGGCGGTGCGGTCGAGGGCCTCGTCGTCGAGGATATCGGTCTCGTCGAAACGGGTGTCTTCGGTTGCTTCGGTCATGGGGGAAACTCCGGATTTTTCGAGGGGCGGCGCAATTGCCGCGCGAGCATAATAGCCTATTCTCCGTGAAAAGTCTGTGACCTGGGGCTCAGGAGTCGAAGATCAGCTTGTCGAGCCCGCGCACCAGGCCCTGGAAACCCTGCACCTTGCGCGCGGCCAAAAGCGATCCTTCGACGAAGATCGAATCGTCCGCGCCCATCTCGTGGCGCAGGGCCAGGCGTTCGCCCTGGAGGCCGAACAGGACCTCGACTCCCGCGGAATAGCCCGGCAGGCGCACGGCATGGACCCGCACCCCGTCGATCTCCGCGCCCAGGGACTCGGGGTAGCCGATATGGTCCCCGGTCGAGAGGGCGTAGTCGGGCCGCCGCACCTCGGCCATCAGCTCGGCGAGTTCGCGCGCCGTGCCGCTGGGCACGTCGGGCTTCTCGGCCTTGCAGTATTCCAGCACCGTGTAATGGGGCAGATGGGCGGCGGCGATCACGGCGAAATGCTGGAGCAGGGCGGCGGTGAGGGAAAAATTGCCGGTGGCGAGGCCGATCCCGGCGGCCCGCGCCGCCGCCACGTCGATGTGGTTATACCCGACCCCGAAATTGCCCAACACTTTCGCACGCACCTTGCCCGCTGCGCGGATCGCGTCGCCGGTAAACCGATCACCCAGCGTCGGCAGGATGGCGTCATAGGTTTGCAGCGCTTCGGTCGCCTCACCCTCAGAAACGCCTGCGATCTGGTCGCGCATGGTCACGTCGAAGGCGGCAGCCGCTGCTTTAAGAACAGCGTCAGGC
>JABIRQ010000469.1 GCA_018699755.1 Rhodospirillaceae bacterium
CGGCAGAGCGATCACCCCGAGGGACGCCAATTGCGGATCAAGCGCATGCGGACCATGCGCGCGCGTGGCCGGACTGGCCGGCGCCGGCAGGCCGGACATGGCATTCGCGCCGAGCACCACGGCAAACCCGAGCGTGGCAGCCCGCAAAACGGCGGGAGTCAGAATCAATTTGGTCCAACGCAACGGTGCGCCGAGATTCGCTGCCGGCATGTCGATTTTTCTGCCCAGTCCCCGGGTGACGAGATAGTTCCTTGGCGGAACGCCCCTCCGCTTTGAGGTCAGAAAATGCTTGAGACGGCAACCATTGTCAATCTCTTAAAGCGCTGTGATACATAAGAAATTACTATCTTGGCGCAATTGCCTCAGTCACCGGATCGGCAATGGCAACGCGGTTGTGGCCGACGTCCTTGACGGCGTAGAGCGCCCGATCCGCCGCAGCCAGAAGCGCCTCGCCATCCTCCCCGTTCTCCGGAAAGGCGCCAATACCGGCGCTGATCGTCAACTCGACGAATTCCTCGCCACCGACCGGAATCGGTGAGGCCGCGACGGCCCGCAGGATGCGTTCGGCGATCGTGGCGGCGCCCGTCCGGCCGGTATGCGGCAGCACCAGAACGAATTCGTCGCCGCCGTACCGGGCCACGACGTCGGAGCCGCGGGTGTGCTCTGTGAGATGGGCGGCGATCGCGAAGATCGCGGCATCCCCCGCGGCGTGACCATGGCGGTCGTTGACCGCCTTGAAGCGATCGATATCCAGGATGACCACGGCGAGGTGGTCGCCGTGACGGCGGGCGCGCGCGGTTTCCTCCGCCAAGCGTTCGAACAGGGCGCGGCGATTGTACAGCCCGGTCGCCGGGTCGCGCAGAACCAGTTCCTCCAGGGCCGCGATGCTGCGTTCCAACTGCGCGACGGTCGCCGATTCGTCGTCCGTCCGCTCGTCGCCGCGCCGAGCCGGCCATGATGCGGCAAGCAGCGCGGCGAATCCCGCAACCAGCAGAAGCAACGGCCAGGCCCCGTCCGCGCCCGCGGTCCACGCCAGGTAGGCCAGCGCGCTCATTGCGAGGGCGGCAACCGCCCAGGCTGCGAGGTTGAAGAGATGCACGTTCATGATCGAGAAAGTTTTACCCCTTTATCTGTCCGACGACCAATACAGTTGCGCGCCGCTTCGAGCGCCGCGCCATCCGGCACCGGTTGCACTATGGACGCCTTGGGAATTCGAGCCGCGATTTCAAACCTTCGCCCAACCCTCGGGGTCCTGGGATTGAGCGTTGCCGTTTTGATCGCGTTGGCGTTGGGTGTTGCCGGAATCGTGCATTTTGCCGCGGCGGAACGGTCGCGTGCGCTGCGGGATTGGCAGGTCCGGCTGTCGATCGTCGCGGATGGCCGCTTCGATGCCGTGGACCGTTGGCTCGACGACCAATTCGCGACCCTGGGCGGGTTGGCCGAAAACGCGTCGCTGCAGATCTACCTGACCGAGATCCGGGCCGCCGGGGGAGAGGCCGCGGTCGCGACCGACGCCCTTGGCCAGATCGCCTATCTCGAAACCCTTCTTGAAGTTACCGCCGAGAGGAGCGGCTTCCGGCCCGCCCGGAACGGCCGCGCCTTGCCGGCGAATGTCGAGCGGACGGGTGGCGGCCTGGCCCTGCTCGATCAGTCCGGCGCCCCCGTCGCGGCGACCGAAGGCTTTCCGTCGCTGGGCGGAGAGTTCGGCCAGTTCGTCGCGGCGGCCGACAAAGGGGAAGCGGCTGTGCTCGATCTGCGGCGCGCGGTGCAGGGACGGCTGGTCATGGCCTTCCTGGTCCCGATCTTTGCCGTCCAGGGGGACGGCCCGGCCGACCGTGTCGGCAGCGCCCTTGCGGTCAAGGAGGTCGCGGAGGAGCTGTTCCCCCTGCTCTCTCAGCCTGGCGAGGCCGCGCGCACGGCCGAAACCCTGTTGGTGCGCGCGCGCGCCGGCCAGGTCGAATACCTCTCGCCCCTGGCCGACGGCAAGCCGGCCCTTGCCTTGCGCCTCTCGGCCGCGACCGAAGGCCTTGCGGCCGCCTTCGCGCTGCGCGAACCGGGCGCTTTCGCCATTCTGCGCGACTATGCCGGGGAGGAAGTTCTGGCGACCAGCCGCGCCTTCCAGCGCGTGCCCTGGACGCTGGTTCGCAAGATATCGCGGGCCGAGGCCCTGGGCGCCGAGGACGCTCGCCTGCTGCGCCTGACGGTCGGGCTGTTTCTCCTGATGGCCCTCGTCGTGGCGGCCTTCCTCGCGGTTTGGCGGCATGGAGCGTCGCGCCGGGCGGCGGCGGCGGCGACCCGCCATCGCGATCTCGCCACGCGCTACGAGGCGCTGGAACGGCTGGCCCGGTTGGTCACCGACAGCCAGCCCAATATCGTCTTCATCGCGGATGCCGAGGGCCGCGTGCGCTTCGCCAACAAGGCCGCGGCGGAGGCCGCGCGCATGGAGCCGCGAGATCTGCTCGACAAGAGCCTGGCCAGCCTGCTCGGCGCGGCCGAGGCGGAGCGCTATCTCGCCGGCAACCGCACGGCCCTGGAGGAGGGACGAATCGTCCTGCGGGTCGACCGGACGGGCGAGGCGGAGGAACGGCGGGTGCGCCAGGTCCTCCATATCCCGATCGCCGAATCCGCGATCCTGCCGCGCGGGGCCCTGGTGGTGGATCAAGACATTTCCGACGCGGTGGCCGAGCGGGAACGGCGCGAGCGCACGTTGCAGGAACTGGTTCGCACCCTGGTCGATGTTGTCGATCAGCGCGATCCTCACGCCGCGCGCCATTCCCGCCGCACCGGCCTGTTGGCCGGCGCCATCGCCCGCGAGATGGGCCTGGCTTCGGTCCTGGTCGAGACGGCTGAGACGGCCGGGCGGCTGACCAACCTGGGCAAGATCCTGGTCTCGGAATCGGTCCTGACCAAGGAGGACAACCTGACGGCGGCCGAGGTCGCGCGAGTGCGGGCCGGCATCCGGACCAGCGCCGACCTGCTGGAAGGTATCGAGTTCGATGGCCCGGTGGTCGAGACCCTGCGCCAGGTGCAGGAACGCTGGGATGGCGCGGGCCAGCCGGACGGCCGGGCGGGCGAGGCGATCCTGGTCACGGCGCGGATCGTCGCCGTGGCGAATGCTTTCGTCGCCCTGATCAGCCCACGGGCCCATCGCCCGGCCCTCGATATCGACAGGGCGCTGGCCGGCATGCTCGACCAGATCGGCGGCGCCTACGACCGCGCGGTCGTAGGGGCCCTGGTCAACTATATGGACAACCGCGAAGGCCGCGCGGCCTGGACGGAGGTGGCGCAGCCGGCCTGACCGCCGCGTTCGGCGGCATTCAGGGTTCGAAGGCGATCTGGCAGGGTTCGAAGGCGAGCTGGACCCGGTCGCTTGCGAAGCGCGCGACGCCGAACTCGATCGGCCCGCCCCGCTCGTCGATATTGACCGCCTCGGTCTGAAGAACGGGGCGGGTCGCCGGCTGGCGCAGGGATCGGGCTTTGTCCCCGCCTAGTCCGTGTACTCATAAAACGGATCCAGGGCCTCGACGTAGGCGGCGCCGCCAGCGCCTCCTCCAGCCGCGCGGGATCGAAACCGTCGAGCGCTGGGCGTGCCGCCGGGCGGGGCATAATAGACGGCGTAGCGGGGCCGATCGGGCATGGTCGAAACCATCATGGGAATGAAACCTGGCGGCGACGGTGCTCCCGGTTTGCCGCGCCGAGGTGCCGCCGGTCAATCGTATTTCAACGAAATTTGCCCCTTGATTTGGGTTTCCTTGCCCGCGTTACGGACCTAGAACAAAAGCTTCAAGGGTGTGTCACCTCGCCGACACGTCCGGATGGTACTTCGCAGGTGTCGGTCGATGCCGCGCCAATGGTCATGACTATCCCTGATTGTCGTGCCGGGCCGACAAGAGAGACGGAGGTTTCGCTGCCCAACACGACAGCCATCGCCATTCGAGGCCTGACCAAGAGTTTCGGACGGGAGCGCGCCGCGCTCGACGACGTGTCCTTGGATATCGAGCAGGGGGAGATGGTCGCCCTGATCGGCGCTTCCGGTTCCGGAAAATCCACCTTGATCCGCCTGATCTCCGGGCTGCTTCGCGCCGATCGCAGGGCGGGCGCGGCCGCCGTCACCGTGCATGGCCGCCCCGTGCAGACCGGCGGCCGCCTCGCATCCAACGCCCAGGCGGTGCGCGGTGATATCGGCGTGATCTTTCAGCAGTTCAACCTGGTCGGGCGCCTCTCGCTACTGACCAATGTTCTGATCGGCGCCTTGGGCCATGTGCCGACCTGGCGCGGCACTCTGGGCCTGTTCGGGCGGGAGGAAAAGCGGCGCGCGATGGAGGCCCTGGCCCGAGTCGGCATGCACGAGCGAGCGGCCCAGCGCGCCTCGACCCTGTCCGGTGGGCAGCAGCAGCGCGGCGCGATCGCCCGCGCGCTGCTTCAGCGGGCGAAGGTGATCCTGGCGGACGAGCCGATCGCATCTCTCGATCCCGCCTCCGCCACGCGGGTGATGGAGGCATTGTCCGAGATCAACCGGGACGACGGCATCACCGTGCTCGTTTCCCTGCATCAGGTCGACTACGCCATCCGCTACTGCCCACGCGCTATCGCGCTGCGCGACGGGCGGGTGGTCTACGACGGGCCGAGCACAGCCATCGACCGCGCCTTCCTCGAAGAGCTTTACGGCGCCGACAACGAAGAGCTGATCGTCGGCGAGGATCGTCCGACCGCAGCCACGGGCGGGGAACGAACTTTGGCCGCAGTGGGCGGCTGAGCGCTCTGCCACCATCCTGTTCCCGCTGTCGCAACCGACCCGAGAAAACGAGAGGACCGCCCCGATGATCCGCAGTAGTGTCGCCGCCCTCGGCATGCTCGCCGCGTCCGCCTTCGCGGACCCGGCAATGGCTGCCGAGGAGATGCCCGACAAGATCAACTTCGGCATCATCGCCACTGTCACGACCCAGGCCCTCAAGGCCGAGTGGCAGCCCGTCCTCGACGACATGGAGAAGGCCCTCGGCATCGAGGTCGAGGGTTTTTTCGCCACGGACTACGCCGGCATTATCGAGGCCATGCGCTTCGGCAAGGTGCAGGTCGCTTGGTTCGGCAATAAGTCGGCGATCGAGGCGGTCGACCGCGCCGGCGCGGAGGTCTTCGCCCAGACCTCCGGTCTCGATTCCGACGGTAATCTCGATTTCGGCTATTACTCGCTGCTGATCACCCACGCCGACAACACGGAACTCAACGCGCTGGCCGACGTCATCAAATGCGACCAGTCGCTCGACTTCGGCAACGGCGATCCGAACTCGACCTCCGGCTTCCTGGTGCCCAGTTATTACGTCTTCGCGGCGAACGACATCGATCCGAAGTTTTGCTATAAGACCGTGCGCAACGCCAACCACGGCGTCAATCTGATGTCCGTGGTTAACAAACAGGTCGACTTCGTGACCAACAACACCGAGGATCTTGCTCGCTTCAGGCAGCAGCAGCCCGAACTGGCCGAGAAGATCAAGATCATCTGGACCTCGCCGATGATCCCGAAAGACCCGATCACCTACCGGGCCGATCTGCCGAAGGAGCTGAAGGCCCAGATCAAGGTCTTCTTCCTCGGCTACGGTCGCATGGGCGACAACATCGAGCAGGCGCGGGCGAACCTCAAGGCGTTCAGCGGCGGCTCCTGGCTGTTCTTCGATTCCTCGAACGCCCTGCTCTATCCGATCCGCGAGTTGGGATACTTCAAGGAGAAGCTGAACGTCGAGCAGGACGACAACCTTTCGGCCGAGGAGAAGAAAAAGCGCCTGACCGAGATCGAGAAGAAACTCGAGATCGTCCGCGTCCTGGCCAAATACCAAGGCGCGATCACGGTCGAATAGCCGCACGAGGCACGGCGGCGGGCCGCCGTAAGGTTTGGTGGTCTGTTCGCCGTTCGAATGGAGGAAGGAAAACCGCCCGTGATTCTCGCCTCGTCCCGCCGCGCCCCGGCCATCCCCCTACCCCGGCGGGATATCAAAAAATCCGTCTTTTATTATCTCGGGTGGGCCGCGTTTTTCGGCCTGCTCGCCGCATCCTGGGAAGGGGCCGATATGCGGCCCTACGACCTGATCGCCTACTCGGAAAATATGGCGACCTTCCTCTCCGGCTTCTTCCCGCCGGATTTCCACAACATGGAACTGTTCTTCGACGAGATGATCGTCACGGTCCAGATTGCGGTCTGGGGCACCGTCCTGGCGATTCTATGGGCGATCCCCTTCGGCGTACTCTCGGCCGAGAATGTCGCGCCCTGGTGGGTCTACCAGCCGATTCGCCGGCTGATGGACGCGACGCGCGCGATCAACGAGATGGTCTTCGCCATGCTCTTCGTGGTCGCCGTGGGCCTCGGCCCCTTCGCCGGCGTTCTCGCCCTTTGGATACACACCTTGGGGACTCTGGCCAAGCTGTTCAGCGAAGCAGTGGAGGCGATCGACCCGCGCCCGGTCGAGGGCATCCGGGCGACCGGCGGGACCCGGGTGCAGGAGGTCGTCTACGGCATCATCCCCCAGGTCCTGTCACTCTGGATCTCCTATTCCCTCTACCGATTCGAGGCCAATGTGCGCTCGGCCACCGTGCTCGGCATTGTCGGGGCGGGCGGCATCGGGCAGCTCCTGTGGGAATACATTCGCTCGTTCAACTACGCCGAGACCGCGGCCGTGCTGGTCGTCATCATTCTGACGGTCAGCATCATCGACATGGCCTCCGCCCGCCTGCGCAAAATGTTCATCTGACCCGCGCGGGGCGGAGGAGGTTCCGTCCCCGCCTAGCCCGGTGTCAGGTCGAACGGCATCTTCGACAGCGGCTCGTTGCCCTTGGCGCCGACGATGTAGGACTGGCCCGGCGCCGCCGCCAGCATGCGCTTCTGGTCGAAGATCAGGGTGTGGATGAAGAACACCATGCCCGGCTCGATGACCACCGGGTTGCCCTCCCAGAACATCGGCCAGTCCATCCAGGATGGCGGATAGGTCGTGCCCATGGAATAACCCGTCGCGGTGTGGCGGTGCTTCTTGTAGCCGTTCTTGTCGAGCACCCGCGCATAGGCGGCGAAGACGTCGCCGCAGGTGTTGCCCGGCTTGAGCGCCTCGGCCGAGGCGTGATGCGCCTCGACCGACCATTTGTGCATATCGAGCTGGCGCTTGGACGGCTTGCCGATGACCAGGGTGCGCATCATCGCGGCGTGGTAGTGGCGATAGACCCCGGCCCATTCGATGGTGAGCTGGTCGGTCTTCTTGAGGGTCTGCTTGCCCGAGATGTAGCGGCCGACCAGGGCGCGCTCGCCCGCGCCGATGATGAACTCGTTGCCGGAATAGTCGCCGTCGTTCTCGAAGACGATACCCTGCATGCGAGAGAGAATTTCGCCCGTATTGGTGCCCGGCTTGGCCAGGCGCAGGCATTCCTGGAGAGCGAGATCGGCCAGTTCGCCGGCGCGCCGGGCCATTTTCAGCTCTGCCGGGCTCTTGATCAGGCGCAGCTTGGTGATCAGGTCCGACGAGTCCTCGAGATTGCAGAATCCGGTCATGGTCGCGGCGAGCTGGCGATAGATCGCGGCGGTCAGGCCGTAGGCGTCGTACTCGATGCCCATGCGCCCGCCCTTGCCGCCATGCTCGGCGACGATATCGCGCAGTTCCAGGGTGGGGTCGGCGTCGGGCAGGTTGGTCCAGACTCGGATATCCTCGATGACCGAGGTCTGGCGCGCCACGATCGCATCGGGATAGCGCGTCAGCAGAGTCATCTTGCCGTCGGCTCCGAGATAGAGGCTCTGGAAGAAGCAGTAGCCGAAGGTGTCGAAGCCGGTGAGCCAGTACATGCTCTCCTGGCGGAACATCAGAAGCCCGTCGAGATCGCGCTTCTTGAGCTCGCGGCACACGGCCTTGCGGCGGTCGGCGAATTCTTTCTTGCTGAAGAAGATCGGCATGGATCGGTTTCCCCTTTTCTGCGCCCGGCGGCGAACCTGGGGAGATTAGGGGGGTTGGCCGATACCGGCAATCGTCCATTGCGCGGCGTGTCCGCCCGATTCGGCCATGCTAGGCTCCCCGGCGATTCACGAGGGGAGGATGCGATGTTCAAGCTGGAACGCAGACACTGTTGGCCGGAGGGGCATTGGGATTGGCTGATCCATCTCAGCCACAAGCACGGCATCCGCTGCGGCAACATGATCTTCCTGGGCGGCCAGGTCGACAAGGACAGCAAGGGCATGCGCCTGCATCCCCACGACCTCGAAGCCCAGACCGAGGCCGTGATGGGCCATATCAAGACCGTCCTCGCCGGGCTCGACGCCGGCATGGAGGACGTGGTCAAGCTGGTCGCCTTCTATGTCAACAAGGGCGACGTGGACGAGCGTGCGCTGATGGAACGGATCGGCCGCCATGTCGATTTCGACCCCGGCCCGGTCATCACCATGGTGCCGCTGCCGGCCCTCGCCTATCCGGAGATGATGGTCGAGATCGAGGCCGTCGCCATGCTGGGCGAGAACGATGCGAAACTGCCCAAGACGGCCAGCCGCCCGGCCGGAATGCACGCCCTGCCGGGGCCGTTCAGCCACGGCATCCGCTGCGGCCAGATGATCTATGCCGGGGCGCAGGTCAGCCGCGACGCCGAGGGCAAGGTCAAGCATCCGGGCGACATCCTGGCCCAGACCGACGAGGTGATGAAGAATCTCGAGGCCGTGCTGAAGGAATACGGCGCGGATCTCGACGATTCGGTCAAGTTCAACATCCTCTACCGGGCGCCTTCGGGCGGCGAACATTGGGAAGCGCCGGCCCTGCGCCGCGCGTCCTATTTCAAGGAGCCGGGGCCCGTGGCGACGGGTCTGCCGGTGCCCTGGCTGCCGGGCGACGAGTTCGTGCGAATGGAGGTCTGGGCCATGCTGGGCGAGGACGGCAAGCGCCTGCCGCGCGAATATTCCTGGCCCGAGGGGCATTGGGACTGGTTCGTCCATCTGCCGTACCGTCACGGCCTCAAATGCGGGAACATGGTCTTCGTTGGCGGCCAGGTCTCCAAGGATCCCCAGGGCAAGATGATCGATCCCGACGACATCGTCGCCCAGACCCATCGGGTGATGGACAATGTCGAGGCGGTGCTGGGCGGTTTCGGCCTGACCATGGACCACATGGTCAAGCAGAACGCCTTCTACAAAGGCGAGGCCCATGCCGACGCCATCGTCGCGAACCAGAAGATCCGCACGGCGCGTTATACCGAGCCGGCCGGGGCCTCGACCGGCGTGCCACTCCGCTATCTCGGCTTGGCGGGCATGGCGATGGAGGTCGAGATCATCGCGATGGAGTAGGGAAACGGCTGTTCGGATTCGGCCGCTCAAGCGGGTTTGATCGAAGTCGGTTCATCCGTCATTCCCGCGCAAGCGGGAATCCAGCCTCCTTTTCTTTAGAAGGACTGGATCCCCACTTTCGTGGGGGTGACGGTCAAATTTCAAGATGAATGCGCGCTAGCTTTTCTGCCCCGCCAGGATGTCCTGCCAGTTCGAGGTCGGCTCCCAGCCCAGGACCCGGCGCGCGCGCTCAATGTCGATCGCGCTGGCACGCGGGTTGTCCTCGTAGAGGTGGGGCTTGCGCAGATGTGGCGGCGCGCCGAAGCGTTCGGTGAGGACGTCCAAGGTATCGCCGGGCGCATTGCTGTCCGCCGCGCTCAGGAAGAAGACCTCGTAGGCGGCATCCTCCAATTCCAGCGCTTGGCGGAAGGCTCGGGCGGCGTCCTCGACGGTGACGTAGCAGAACATCCGCCGATCGGTCGTGGTTCGGATTTCCTCCGCCACTTGGGCGACCGCCTCGGGGAAGAGGACCAGCACGGGGCGGAACACGACGACCTCGAGCCGATGATCGCGCGAGAAGCTGCGGGCCATGGTCTCACCGACCCGCTTGGAGACGCCGTAGGGATGGATCGGCTCCATCGGGTGGACCTCGTCCATCGGCAGGTAGTGCGGGCGCTGGCTGCCGGCGTCGCCGCAGCCGGTGGCGGCGACGCTGGAGCATTGGACGTAGCGGGTCGCGCCGCATTCATGGGCCGCCTGCAGGGCGTTCCAGGTGCCCATGGCGTTGACCCGCATGAATTCCTCGGGCTTGGCCGGGATCGCCAGGTCCAGGGCGCCGAGATGGACCACGGCCTGATGGCCCTTGAAGGCGGCGCGCAGGGCGTCGAGATCGCAGACATCGGCCTCGACATAGGGCGTATCGACCTCGGGCGGCTTCAGGTCGACGACGGTGACCTGGCAATGCTCCATCAGCTCGCGCACGACGAAGCTGCCCAATCGTCCGCTGCCGCCGGTGACGACGACCTTTTCGTAGCGCAATGCTCTATCCCCCTCGGTTTCGGCCGTGGCCATGAATGGAAATCCTAGAGCGGCAGGGGCCGGGCTGTCACTCGACCCCGACGGCCGCGACCGGAGAATACACCCAGGCGCCGGCGGCGTTCAGGCCCCGGGCCGGATCGTGGGCGGCGATATTGGGCGAGGAAAAGACGCTGGGATAGACGCCGGAGACGGATTCCAGGGTTTCGCGGCCCTCGCCCAATCGCGCTTTGACCGCCGCATCCAACCGTGTGTCCATCGTGACCGTGGGGCCGCCGCTCGAATCGATGCGCGGCTGGTGGACGGCCTCGTCGACGGTCATGCCGAAATCGGCCAGGAAGGAGACGTATTGCAGCACGGCGGGCATGATCCGCCGCCCGCCCGAACTGCCGACGGCGAAGCGCAACCCGTCGCCGCGCTCGACGATCGCGGGGCACATATTGGACAAGGGCCGTCGGCCGGGCGCGATCGAGTTGGGGCGGCCCGGGCGCGGGTCGAAGGACACCATCGAATTGTTCAGCAGGATGCCCGTGCCGGGCAGGGTGACGCGGCAACCGAACATGGACAGCAGGGTCTGGGTCAGGGCGACCAGATTGCCCTCGCGGTCGACCACGCTGAGATGGGTGGTGGTGGTCGGCGCCGCCTCCTGCCCGTCATGGCCCATTCGTTCCAGCCGCCAGGCATAGGTTTCGGCCAGGGCGTCGGCATAGGCGGCGTAGGCGTCCGGCCCCAGCGCACTGTCGGGCCGCAGGTTCGTTTCCAGCAGGCGCAGGGCCTGGTTCAGGGACGGGCCGGCATTGAGGCCGGGGGCGGTGTGAACCGCGCCGCCGCGATAGGCGAGGCGCGAGGCCTCAACGATCTCGGTCCGGACGGCGGCCAGTTCGGCCCGGTCCAGTTTGCCGCCGCCCTCGGCCAGGTCGGCGATCATGGAGGCCGCGATCTCGCCCTCGTAGAAATCGCGCGGCCCTGCTTCGGCCAGTCGGCGCAGGGTCTTGGGCAGGTTGCCTTGAACGACGCGGCTCATCTCACCGCCCCAGTCCTGGGCCGGGGGCACGCCGCCGGGCAGGAAGATGCGCGCGCTCTCGGCGAAGCGGGCCAGGCCGGTCGCGCCCAGACAGATGCGCAGGGTCGTGTACCAGTCGCAGGGCATGCCGCGCTCAGCCAGATCGATAGCGGGGGCCAGGGCCTCGGCCCAGCTCTTGGTGCCGAAGCGGGTGAGCGCGGCGGCTGCGCCGTCGACATAGGTCGGCACGCAGAAGGCGCCGTAGCCTTCCAGATTGCGCGCGCCCTCGACCGCCGGCCAGCCGAAGGGGTCGCCGCCGGTTCCTTCGGCGAGGGGGTAGTCGGCCGGATCGATCCCCGCGGGCGCCCTTGTGTTCATGTCGACGCACCAGACCCGGTCTTCCCCGGCGGGCCGGTAGAGCAGATAGCCGATGCCGCCGATGCCGCTCATCCATGGCTCGGCCACCCCGATGGCGAGGCCGGCGGCGATCGCGGCATCAACCGCGTTGCCGCCCGCGCGCAGCATTTCGGCGCCGATTTCGGAGGCGAGATAGTGATGGCTCGCCACCAAGCCGCCGGCCGATTCGACCGCCGGTTTGGCGATCGTCCAGGTCTCGTGCGCCGTGTCGCCGATCATGCTTCGCCTCCCCCAAGCCGAATTGAATC
Source organism: Rhodospirillaceae bacterium (assembly GCA_018699755.1). Classification (GTDB taxonomy): domain Bacteria; phylum Pseudomonadota; class Alphaproteobacteria; order CADEGL01; family CADEGL01; genus JABIRQ01. The sequence continues at coordinate 11,978 of JABIRQ010000469.1, forward strand.
CTGCCCCTTCGGCCCCATGCACTCAAGCGCGTGCCGAAGCGGCGATCGGCGTTATGCTTCGGCTTCGGGATAGAGGGGGAAACGGTCATGGGAACCCATCCGGAGTCTTGCGATCTGCTGATCCGCAACGGCTATGTCGTGACGATGGACAACGGGCGGCGGGTCTTCCCGGCGGGCGCCGTCGCGGTGAACGAAAAGCGCATCGTCGCGGTGGGGCCGGAGCGGGAGGTCGCGGCAGCGTGGCGCGGCCACCGGGTGATCGATGCGGGCGGCGCACCCGTCCATCCCGGCCTGATCGACGGCCATTACCACGTCACCATGCACGGGACGCGCGGCGCGATGAGCGACGACCCCGCCAAGCCGGCCCTCGGCGGGGCCGGTGGGGTCAGCCCCTACGGCCAATGGTTCAACGCCATGACGGCGGAGGACGAGTTCGCTTCGGCCCAGCATGCCAGTCTCGAGATGCTGGCCAACGGCTATACCTGTTTCCTGGAAGCGGGCACGGTTTTCGACACCGACGCCGTCGCCGAGGCGGTCGAAGGAGTCGGCATCCGCGCCGTCCTGGGCGACCCGTTTCTGTGGGACCTGACCGGGGGCATGGCGATGGCGTCGGAGCTCGACCGCGCGCCCGTGGACCTCGCCCGCTGCCTCTCCGCCATCGGGCGGGAATGCCGGCGCAACGACGATCCGGACGCGCTGGTGCGCGGCCATATCGCGGTCTATGGCAGCGGCACGGCCTCCGACGAGTTGCTGCTGGCCGGCAAGGAAGCGGCGGATCGCCACGGCGTCGTCCTCAATCAGCACCAGAGCCTGGCGCCCGGCGGCGTCGCGCGCGAGGACGAACGCCTGGGCCGCCATCCCTTCGTGCATTTCGCGGAACTGGGCCTGCTCGCCGACAACACGACCTATGTCCATCTGAACGTGCTGCGCGAGGACGAGGTCGAGGCCATTGCCGGTTCGGGCATGAGCGCGGTCTGGCATCCGGCGAACTACCAGTTCTATGCCATCGGCACAGCGATTCCGCCGCGTATCCCCGAGCTTCACGGCCGCGGGGTCAATGTCGCCCTCGGCTCCGACATCGCGAAGCTCTGGACGATCGGCGAGGGGCCGCTGATCGGTTATCTGCTGGCCCGGGAATGGGGCGGTTATCTGACGGCCGAGGCCATGTTCGAGATGCAGACCCGCGCCGCCGCCCGGGCGGCCGGCCTGGCCGACCGGATCGGCAGTCTGGAGGTCGGCAAGCGGGCCGATATCGTGATCCGGTCCCGCGCCCTCGGCGAATCCCATCCGGGTCTGAACCCGGTGCAGGAAATGGTGCTGGTCGGTCGGACCAAGACCGTGGACACGGTGATCGTGGACGGCGAGACCGTGTTGCGTGGCGGCCGGTCCGTGCGCGTCGACGAGGGCGCGGTCCACGCGGCCTCTCGCGCCTCAGCCCGTCGCCTTGCGGAGATCACGGGGCAGTCGCCGGGAACGATCTGGCCGGAGACCGCGTAACGGCGCATCGGGAACGGCCGGGCAAGACCCTTCGAGACGGCCCTGCGGGCCTCCTCAGGGTGAGGCTTAGGTATTGTATTTCCTCATCCTGAGGAGCTCGCGCAAGCGAGCGTCTCGAAGGATGATTGGCACGTCGCTCCGAGTCCCCGGGGACGGTGGCTCAGCCGAGGGGCAGGCTCATCGGCGCGACCTCGTCCAGACTGCGGCAGCGGGCGTCGCGGTCGGGCACGGCCGCGGCGATGAGGGCTTGGGCATCCTGCAGGCGGCGACCGGCATCGGCGATGTCCAGGCGAATCGAGCGGCCGTTCTCGACCATCTTCTCGCCGCCGACATAGACGTCGCGGATCGCCCGGTCGGCCGCCGTGTAAATCAGGCTGCGCAACGGGTCGCGGACCGGCTGCATCAGCGGTTCGTCCAGATCGACCAGCACCAGATCGGCCTTGGCCCCAGGCGCCAGCCGGCCGATATCGTCGCGCCGCAGAATCTCGGCCCCGCCCACGGTCGCGGCGTGGAACATTTCGCCCGTGGTGACGGTCCGCATGTTCTGGGCGGCGGCGCGGGCCAGGATCATGGCCGTGCGCATCTCCTCGATCATGTTGTGGGGAAAGGTGTCGGTGCCCAGCCCCATGGTCACGCCGGCGCGCAGGTAGCGCCCGAAATCCTCGAGCTGATGGCCGTAGCGCGAGAAGACCGTCGGGCAATGGGCGACGGCCGTGCCGGTCTCGGCCAGGATCCCGAGATCCTCGTGGGTCGGCCAATGCACCCAGCTGTGTTCGTCGATGAAGATGGCGTGGCCGAGCGAGCTGCCGGGGCCGAGCACGCCGAGATCCGCCGCCCATTGGATCGGCGTTTTCCCGTGGCGGCCGGTCATCTCGTAGAACTCGACGACGCTTTGCGAGGCATGGACCTGCCAGGGCCAGCCCTTGGCCATCGCAAGGGCGTGGCTCTCGCGCATGAGGCCAGCCTCGACGGTGTCGATCTGGGCCGGGGAGATCATGCCGAAAAGCCGCCCGCAGGGATCGGCCTCGGCCGCCTCGACGGTTTCGACTGCGGCCTCGAACCGCCGGTGCCCGGCGGCTTCGTCCCATTGGTAGTCCAGGGTGCGGCCGTCGACCACCTTCCAGCTGGCGGAGCGAAACATGGGCGCCGCGCAGGCGCGCAAGCCGCTGCGGGCGAGGAGATCGAGCCAGCCGTCGAAAGGGATCGTCAGGTCGGCGAAGGTCGTGATGCCGCTCGTCAGCATCTCGGCATAGGTGTATTCGGCGGCGGCCAGCTTGCCGGCCGTATCGGATATGAACAGGGTGATGTAGTCGTAGAGTCCGGTGCCGTAGAGATGGGGATTGCCCAGCTCCTCGCGTACGCCCTTGTAGAGGGCCTGGTTGGTCGGGTGGGAATGGACGTTGACCAGGCCGGGCATCGCCATCAGCGCGCGCCCGTCGATTTCCTCCGCGACTTCGCCGTCGTAGCGCCCTCCGACATGGAGGATCGTATCGCCCGCAAAGGCGAGGTCGGCGTCGCGCAGGTAGCGATGCTCGCCCGCCCCGGCGTCCCAGGCGATCAGCCAGTCCAGGTTGCGGATGCAGGTCACGGTCGCCATGGCTGCGGCCCCTTTTTCTGTCTTCGGCCGGCAAGTCTAACAGAGTCGGTCGCGGAGTCCTGCGGCGCGGACACGCCATATCTTGTGTGAATCTTTGGTGAAAACCACACAAAGTGGGAGACAAGGGCCGAACCCCTGGTTACTCTCGCTCGTCAACGACAGAGCGCAAGCGGTTGGAGACGGTGCGGGAATCGAACTCGACTCCTATCGGGTTTTCGAAGGGCCTTTCGCCCCTGCGCCGTGCGACCGACGTCCATTCTTTCCATTTCGAACCGATCGGCGAGCCGTCCCGGAATTCCGGTGCGCTCGGCCGTCCGGCGTGGCCCGAACCGAATTCCGTTCCCCAGCTTCACAGGAGCGATTGATGGCCAAGAGGATGTCGAGGCAGCAGGCCAAGGCCCAAGACAACGTGCGTTCGCTGTTCGGCCAAGATGCCGGATGGAGCCCGCTGGACGAGGACAATCGCGACAAGAAATACATCCGCAAGGTCCGGCCCTATAGCGAGAACCAGCGCGCCCTGCTGGATGCCATGGACCAGCATAGCCTGTGCCTGGCCCTGGGTCCGGCCGGCACGGGAAAGACCTATCTGGCCATCGCCAAGGCGGTCGAGGCGCTGGACAACGGTCTGGTCGGCCGGGTCGTTCTGTCGCGCCCGGCGGTCGAGGCGGGGGAGAGCCTGGGCTATCTGCCCGGCGATCTGGAAGAAAAGCTGGCGCCCTATCTGCGCCCGCTCTACGACGCCTTGAGCGACCGCCTGGGAGGCAAGCGCCTCAAGGCGCTGCTGCGCGAGGGGCAGATCGAGATCGCGCCCGTCGCCTATATGCGGGGCCGGACGCTGAACAACGCGTTTATCGTGATCGACGAGGCGCAGAACTGCACCTATGGGCAGATCAAGATGCTGATCACGCGCCTGGGTTGGCATTCGACGATGGTGCTGACCGGCGACCCGGACCAGACGGACCTGCTGCCGGAGATGAGCGGTCTGGGCGGCATCGCCGACCGGTTGGCGCCGCTCGATTCCATCGCCGTGGTCCGCATGGCGGAGGAGGACATCGTCCGCCATCCGATCGTCGCCGACGTGCTGACCGTGCTCTAGCGGATTGGAACGTCGACACGGCGCCGGCCACGGCGGGTCCGCCGAACTTTCCCGGAGTCGACTCCGGCCGTTGCGACGCAACCGGACCGGCCGCACCGGATCGAGGGGCGCAAGCCCGACCTGTTGGGCCGCGGCGTGCGGGGAAGCGCGCCTTCGCGTTAGACTGAGCTGTTAGAACAGCGCGCAGTCGGGTGGCAGGCCGAACCATGACAGGCATTCCGACCGGATTCTTCTCGAGCGGGTTCTTCCGGTGCATCGCGGCCTCGACGGCGCGCCGCGCTCCCGGGCCGTCATGACGGCATATATCCTCGCCATCGATCAGGGCACGACCAGCAGCCGGGCCATCCTGTTCGATGCCGAAGGCGCGCCGGTCGCCCGCGCCCAGCGGGAACTGCGCCAAGCCTATCCGCGCGACGGCTGGGTCGAGCAGGATCCAGAGGATATCTGGACCGATACCCTGGCCGTGGTCCGCGAATGCCTGGACCGGGCCGGGCTCGCGGCCGAGGCCGTCGCCGCCATCGGCATCGCCAACCAGCGCGAGACCACGGTGCTGTGGGAGCGGGCCACCGGACGCCCGGTCCACAACGCGATCGTCTGGCAGGATCGCCGGACCGTCGAACTCTGCGACACCTTGCGAGAGGCGGGGCACGAGCCCTTGGTGCGCGCGCGCACGGGCCTGCTGCTCGATCCTTATTTCTCGGCGACCAAGCTGCGCTGGCTGCTCGATCATGTGCCGGACGACCGGTCCCGGGCCGCGGCGGGCGAACTTTGCTTCGGCACGGTCGACAGCTTTCTCCTGTTCCGCCTGACGGGCGGGGCGGTGCATGCCGCCGACGCCACCAATGCCGCGCGGACGATGCTGTTCGACCTGGGCGCCCAGCGCTGGGGTCCGGACCTGCTCGACCTGTTCGCCGTGCCCGCGGCGGTGCTGCCGACGGTCATGGACAATTGTGCCGATTTCGGTACGACCGATCCCGCCCTCTTCGGCGCGGCGATCCCGATCGCCGGCATGGCGGGCGACCAGCACGCGGCCCTGATCGGCCAGGCCTGTTTCGAGCCGGGGATGGTGAAAAGCACCTATGGCACGGGCTGTTTCGCCTTGGTCAACACGGGGACGGACCGGGTGTTCTCCGACCATCGGCTCCTGACCACCATGGCCTATCGCATCAATGGCCGACCGACCTATGCGCTGGAGGGCTCGGTCTTCTCCGCCGGATCGGCCATCCAGTGGCTGCGCGACGAATTGGGCCTGCTCGCCCATGCCCGGGACAGCGCGGCGATGGCGGCGAGCGTGCCGGACAATGGCGGTGTCTATCTGGTGCCGGCCTTCACCGGGCTGGGCGCGCCCTATTGGGATGCTCGGGCGCGCGGCGCGATCCTCGGCCTGACCCGGAACGCGAGCGCCGCCCATCTGGTGCGCGCCGCGCTCGAGGCCCAGGGTTATCAGACGCGCGACCTGTTGGCCGCGATGGCGGCGGACATGGGCGGACCGCCGCGCGCTTTGCGAGTCGATGGCGGCCTGGTCGAGAACGACTGGGTCTGCGCCTTCCTGGCGGACATCAACGGGCTGCCGGTGGAGCGGCCGGCGGTGACCGAGACCACGGCCCAGGGCGCCGCCTATCTGGCGGGTTTGGGCGTGGGCGTCTATACCGATCTCGGCGCAGTGGCGAAGGCTTGGCGCCGCGAGCGGCGGTTCGAGCCGGCGATGACGGTGGCCGAGCGTGATCGGCTGTATGCTGGCTGGACGAAAGCGGTGGGGCGCGTGCTGCACGATCCGGAGGGGAAAGAGCTTTGACCGACTGGAAAAGTTACGTCTCGCATCTCGAATGCGGGGCGACAGGCGAACGGCTGGAGGCCGACCGCCTGCACAACCTGTCGCCTGCGGGCAAGCCGATCCTTGTGCGCTACGATCTCGACGCCCTGGCTCGGGACCTGGACCGCGACCGCCTCGCCACCAGGGCGCCGGACCTCTGGCGCTATCGCGAGCTGTTGCCGGTGCGCGATCCGGCCAATGCCGTCAGCCTGGGGGAGACGGCGACCCCCGTTCTGCGCCTGGATGCGGTGGTTTCGGGTGGCCCGCTCTTCATCAAGGACGAGGGGCGGCTGCCGACCGGCTCGTTCAAGGCGCGTGGTCTCTGCCTCGCCGTCTGCATGGCCAAGGCCCTGGGGGTCGAGCGCATGGCCATGCCGTCGAACGGCAACGCGGGCGCCGCCCTGGCGGCCTACGCCACCCGCGCGGGAATCGAAAGCGTGGTGCTTTGCCCGGCCGACACGCCGGAGATCAACCTGCAGGAAATCGCGCTGCAAGGCGCGACCGTCTACAAGGTCGACGGCCTGATCGACGACTGCGGCAAGATCGTCGGGCGCTACAAGGAGCGCATGGGCTGGTTCGATACCTCGACCCTGAAGGAGCCCTACCGGATCGAGGGCAAGAAGACGATGGGCCTGGAACTGGCCGAACAGTTCCAGTGGCGCCTGCCCGACGTGATCCTGTATCCGACCGGAGGCGGCACGGGCCTGATCGGCATGTGGAAGGCCTTCGCCGAGTTGAAGCGGATCGGCTGGCTGGAAGGCGATATGCCGCGCATGGTCGCGGTCCAGGCCACTGGTTGCGCGCCCATCGTCCGGGCCTTCGAGGCGGGGGCGGACCACGCCGAACGGTGGCAGGACGCGAGCACCGTCGCCGCCGGTATCCGGGTGCCCGCGGCGCTCGGCGATTTTCTGATCCTGGACGCGGTGCGAAAGAGCGGCGGCTTCGCCATCGCCGTCGAGGACGACGCGATCCTGGCCGCGCGGAAAGAGGTTGCCCGGACCGAGGGCCTGCTGCTCTGCCCCGAAGGGGCGGCAACCTATGCTGCGTACAAGACCGCGCGTGAGGCCGGGCGGATCGCGGCGGACGAATCGGCGGTGCTGTTCAACTGCGCCACCGGCCTCAAATATCCCATGCCGGACGGGTCCATCGATCTTGTGCCGGATGCGGACGGTAGTTTCGACGCGACCTTCGGCCCGGACTAGACTGCATCGCCCTACCGGGCGCGGAGAACGATCATGAACCCGATTTCCAAGCGCCGCCTATTCCCCAGCGCGCGCGAGGATGCCGTTTCGGCGGAGCGCAACCCGCCCAGCGCGCAGACGCTCTCGCCGACCTATCGCCTCGCCTTTCGCGACCACGACTTTCTGTTGCGCGACGAATTGCGGCCGGTGCGCCTGCAGCTCGAATTGCTGAAACCGGAACTGGCGTTCCAAGAAGCGGGCATCGAATCGACCATCGTCGTCTTCGGGTCGAGTCGGATCCCCGATGCCGAGACGGCCGCCGCGTGCCTGGCCGAGGCCGAGGCGAGGGTGCGGGAGAAGCCGGAAGACGTGGCCGCCGCAACCGCCATGCGGATCGCGCGAAGCATCGCCGACAAGGTGCCCTATTACGATCAGGCGCGGCGCTTCGGGCGCTTGGCGTCCGAAGCCTTCGGTGGCGAGGGTTCGGGCCGTTGCGTTATCGTGACCGGAGGCGGGCCGGGTCTCATGGAGGCGGCGAACCGGGGCGCCGAGGATGCCGGTGCGCCGAGCGTGGGCCTCAACATCGTGCTGCCGCACGAGCAGGAACCCAACCGCCATATCACACCGGAGCTGTCCTTTCAGTTCCACTATTTCGCGTTGCGCAAGATGCATTTCCTGATGCGCGCGCGGGGGCTGGTCGTGCTGCCCGGCGGCTACGGCACGATGGACGAGTTGTTCGAAACCCTGACCCTGATTCAGACCGGCAAGGTCGCGCCCATGCCGATTCTGTTGTTCGGCAAGGCGTTTTGGGGCCGGATTGTCGATTTCGACGCGATGGTCGAGGAGGGCGTGATTGCGCCGGAGGATCGCGCGCTCTTCCGATTCGTCGAGACGGCGGAGGAAGCGGTGGATACGATCCGCGCCTTTCTGGCCGGGGAGGAGTGAGCATGAAGATGGAAAAACGGGTCAGTCAGCGCGCGCCGATCCGGCTGCAGCGCCGGCCGCCCAGCCTAGCCCGGTTGGACATGACCCAGGCGGTTGGCCGCGAATAGGCCGCCGGGCTAAACTGACGCGGACAGGCAGAGGGAGAAGACAATGGCACAGGATGTTGCGGATATTCGGACGCGGAGCGGCCGGTTCATGATGGCGGGGCAGGTCGTGGCCACGGTCACGCCGTTCACGCCCAAGGGCGAGATCATGTTCGAAGCGCTCGAAGAGGTCGTGTCCTGGCATGTCGATTGCGGCGTGGGCGGCGTTTTCGTCTCGGGCGACAACGGCGAATCCTGGGCGCTGACAGCGGAGACTCTGGCGCGCGTGACCGAGACGGCGAAGCGTGTTGCCGGCGGCCGGGTGCCCGTTTTCGCCGGGACCAGCGCGATCACCACGCGCGATACGATCGCCTTGTCCGCCGCGGCGGCCGAAGCGGGCGCCGACGGCTTGGGGCTCCAGCCGCAATCCTATCTGCTGCATGCCAGCCCGAGCGAGATCGTCGCCCGGTTCGAGGCGGTGGCCAAGGCCGTGCCGCTGCCCGTGATGGTCTACAACTCGCCGAGTCGGACCGGGGTTAACATCGCGCCCGACACGCTCGAAGCGATTTGCGGCGTTTGCGAGGTCATCGGCGTCAAGGAAGCCTCCGGCGATTTCCGCCATGTGACCGAAGTGATCCGGCGTTTCCGCGACCGCTTCGCCGTCCTCGTCGGGGCCGGTCATTTCATCGTGCCCGCCCTCGACCTGGGCGCGGCCGGGTATCTCTCCACCGGGCCGGAACTCTGGGGCGCGAAGGCGCAGCGGATCATGGACTTGGCCGGGGAGGGTTTTTCGGACGAAAAGCTCGAATGGCACTGCCGCATCACCGAGGTCTTCAACCTGCTGATGGATCTCGATACGCGGCCGGCGGCCTTCAAGGCGGCCCTGAACATGATCGGCGTCCCCGCCGGGGTCGCGCACGAGCCGGTCGAGCCTTTGAACGCAGAGGGCAAGGCGCGCCTGCGCGCGGTGCTGGAGCGCAACGGCATCCTGGACGGGGCGGCCGCCCACAAGCTGGCGTCGTAAGGAGTTCTGCCCCTCAGGTCGAGCGGATCAAGCTGGTCGGATCAGGCCGGTTGGATCAGATTGGGCGGTCGCCGTAATAGAGGTTGACCGTGTGCTTCGCCTCGGCGAAGAACAGCCAGCGTTCGAGTACGATTCCGACCAGGCCCGCGACGGCCGCGATCAGGGCGGTCGCCGCCTGAACCACGCCGCCCGTCACGATGCCAAGGGCGATCAGCAGAACGGGCAGGGCGCCGCCGATTAGCAGGGCCAGGCCGCGCAAGGTGCGGGCATGCTTGCGCGCAATCTGGAAGCCCATCTCGTCGAGCAGGTAGTTGCTGCCGGTATGGGGCGGCTCGAGCAGGCGGACCTTGCCGAACTTGCCCAATCCCGTGGCGCTTTCGGGCGTGGCGGCAGGGGCCGCGCGCTCGATCGCCCGCCAATAGGCGAGTTTCACGATCCAGACCAGAGCCAAGGCAATCAGGGTGGCCAAGGCGATCCCGCGCTGCGATCCGGCCAATAGCGCGTTCAGCAGAAGCAGACCCGAGAGCGCCGCGAAAGCCAGATAGAGAGGCAGGACGAGAGGGTGGCGCCAGCGCGGAATCGGCTTGAGCGAGGCATAGATCATGCCCGTGCAGGCGACCGTGACCACGGCGCCCAGGCTTGCCGTCCAGCCCGCCAAGGCCCAGCCGCCGCCCATTTCCCCATTAAAGACCCAGCCGAGGGCGAACAGGCCGGCGGGCAGGAAGGTCAGAAGGGCCGCGACGCCTTCCCGCGACAGCCAGGAGCTGCGCCATTGACTGAGCGCGCGCCAGGCCCGCTCCGGATGGCCCAGATGGAAGGTCGAGGAAACCAGACCCAACACGACGAGAGCGAGGGCGAGGGCCAGCCCCGCCGCGCCGAAGCCGCGCTCCTGGGGCAACAGGCCCGTGGGCCCGAGCAGGCCGAGTAGGGCAAGCAGGCCATAGCCCGCGCCCGAGGCGCTGGTGAAGAGGACGATGGAGCGCGCGGGATGCATCGCCGGGTCAGCCCATCGCCGTCAGCATGCGATCGACCCAACCCAGGAATCCGCCCTCCGGCGCGATATCGGGTAGGCGCTCTTCCCGGGCCGGGGCGCGCTCGCGCGGCGGCAGGTATTTGTTGGTCGGTTTGTAGCCCATCTCGGGCATCAGGTCGTAGCCGCCGCGCGCCGCCACCAGGCGAGAGACGTCGGACTCGGGATCGGCGAAATCGCCGAAATGCCGGGCCGAGGCCGGGCAGGTCGCCACGCAGGCCGGCACCCGGTCTTCTTCCGGCAGGTTCTCGTTGTAGATGCGATCGACGCACAAGGTGCATTTCTTCATGACCTTGTCGACGGGATCCATCTCGCGCGCACCGTAGGGACAGGCCCAGGCGCAGAGGCCGCAGCCGATGCATTTGGATTCCTCGACCAGCACGATGCCGTCGGCCTGGCGCTTGAAGGAGGCGCCGGTCGGGCAGACGGTGACGCAGGCCGCGTCCTCGCAATGCAGGCAGGATTTGGGGAAATGGACGGTGCGGCCGTCGGCCCCTTCGCCCGCTTCGAAGCCATGGACCCGGTTGAGCCATGCGCCCATCGGTTTCGGGCCGTAGGGCATGAGATCCGAAAGCGGGCCGGGATAGCCGCCCGTGTTCCATTCCTTGCAATGGACCACGCAGGCCTGGCAGCCGACGCAGGTGTCGAGATCGATAACCAGGCCCAGGCGCGTCTCGGGGGCTTCGCGCGGCAGGCTGGTCATGGCCGGTCCTGCTTGGCGCCGTAGCGCAATCTGTCGGGCGGGCGCGGCAAAGGCGGCTCGGGCCGCAGGGTCGGGAAACGCGGCTCGCTCTCGGCGATCTCCTCCGGCGCGGCCTTGCGGATACGCACGCGCAGATCGTACCAGGCGGCCTGGCCGGTGATCGGATCGGCGCTGGCATAGCGCCCGCCGCCCTCGCGGGCCGGCATGAGATCGTCGATCAGATGGTTGAGCAGGAAGCCTTCGGTGGCTTCCGGCGCGTCGGGGGACAGGTTCCAGGTCCCGCTGCGCTTGCCGATGGCGTTCCAGGTCCAGACCGTGTGCGGGTTGACCCCTTCCATGATCTTTGCGCGGCCCTTGACCTTGCCGTTGCGGCTTTCGATCCAGATCCAGTCGCCGTCTTCGATCCCGTGTTGGCGGGCGAGGGGGGCAGGGACATAGAGCCGGTTGGCCCCGTGGATCTGGCGCAGCCAGGCATTCTGGGAACCCCAGGCGTGATACATCGCCATCGGCCGCTGGGTAACGGCATGGAGGGGGAAGCCCTCCGCCTCGGCCGCCTCGTCCTCGAAGGGCGGATACCATTCGGGCAGGGGATCGAAATAGCGCTCGACCCGCGTGCGATGGGCCTCGGGCGGCACGACCTTGCCGTGGCCTTGGGCGGCCAGGCGGAAGCGCTGCATCGGCTCCGAATAGAGCTGGAAGACGATGGGATCGGGCGCGCCGATGAAGCCCATGCCGTGCGCCCAGGCCAGATAGTCGCGGTTGGCATGGCGGAAGAAATGCTGGTCGGGCGGCAGCTCGTGGGACCAGAAGCAGCCGTTGTCGATATAGGCCTGCAACTGGTTCTGGTTGGGCGCGCCGCGGCCCTGCTCGTCGCCGTCTTCGCCGCGCCAGCCCGCGAGGGAGCCGATGCCGGGACGGCGTTCGTGGTTGACGATGTAGTCGGCATAGCCGCCGAGGAATTTCGGCGTGCCGTCCTCTTCCACCATGCCGGGAAGGCCGAGCCGCGCGCCCAGGTCGAGCAGGGCGTCCTGGAACGGCCTGACGTCGCGGTCCGGGGCGACGACGGGCTGGCGAATGGCGTCGGCCGGGCCCTCGGTGCTGCTGATCGGCCGGTCGAGCAGGGAGATGCAGTCCCAGCGTTCGAGATAGGTGGTGTCCGGCAGGACCAGGTCGGCATAGGCCACGGTTTCGGAGAAAAAGGCGTCGGAATAGATGATCCGGGGGATGCGGTATTCGCCGCTCTCCTCGTCCCGCGCGGTCAGCATTCGGATCGTCTCGCCCGTGTTCATGGACGAGTTCCAGGCCATGTTGGCCATGTACATGAACAGGGTATCGATGGGGTAGGGATCGCCCCGCTCGGCATTGCCGATCACCGCATGCATCATGCCGTGGACGGAGATCGGCGCTTCCCAGGAAAACGCCTTGTCGATGCGGCGCGGCGTGCCGTCGGGATCGACCAGCAGGTCCTCCGGCCCCTCGGGAAAGCCGAGGGGCGGGCCGGGCATGCGCTCTCCGGCGTTGACCTCGTGAGGGTGACCGGCGGGGCGCGGACCCGGTGGACAGGGCCGGGGGAAGGGCGCCTTGAAGCGGAAGCCTCCGGGGCAGTCGATGCTGCCCAGCAGGACCTGCAGCAGGTGCAGGGCGCGGCAGGTCTGGAAGCCGTTGGCATGGGCCGAGATGCCTCGCATGGCGTGCATCGCCACGGGGCGGCCGATCATTTTCTCGTGGCGGCGGCCGGTCCAGTCGGTCCAGGGCCGCTCCAGCACGATTTCTTCTTCGAAGGCGGTCCGGGCCAGTTCGGCGGCGATGCGCCGAATGGTTGCCGCCGGGATACCCGTGCGTTCGGCGACGGCCTCGGGCGCGTTGGCGGGATCGAGATAGCGTTCGGCGATCAGGGCGAAGACGGGCGCGGCCTTGCGCCCGTCCGGCAGGACGACTTCGCCCGTCATGGCGGGCTTGGCCTCGGGGTCGGAACCGGGGACGGCCGTATTGCGGTCCCGGTCCCAGACCAAGGGCC
>JABIRQ010000230.1 GCA_018699755.1 Rhodospirillaceae bacterium
AGAAGAAGACGATCAGGCCGATATACAACGCCAGATAGAGCGGCTGGCCCCGCCCCAGGATCGCCGTCACCGTGGTCAGCCATTCGGGCCCCTGCCCGCCGGCGCTGAAACCCGCCAAGGTCACCGGCATGAGCAACAGGGAGGACGCGAAAATCGGCGGAATCACGCCGGCCGTATTCAGCTTGAGCGGCAGATGGGTGGACTGGCCGCCCATCATGCGGTTGCCCTGCTGGCGCTTGGGATACTGAACCAGGATGCGCCGCTGGGCACGCTCCATGAACACGACGAAGGCGATGACGCCCACCGCCATGACCATCAGAATCAGGATCAGGATCGTCGGCAACACGCCCTGGCGGCCCAACTCCAGAGTCGAGAACAGGGCACCGGGAAGCTCCGCCACGATACCGGCGAAAATGATCAGCGAAATGCCGTTGCCGACGCCGCGCGCCGTGATCTGCTCGCCCAGCCACATCAGGAAGATGGTGCCGCCGGTCAGGGTGATGACCGCCGTCATGCGGAAGAACATGCCCGGATCGATCACCGCCGTGCCCGCGCTGCCCTGCATGCCCTCGAGCCCGACGGCGATGCCGTAGGCCTGCACCATCGCCAGCAGGACCGTCCCGTACCGGGTGTACTGGTTGATCTTCTTGCGCCCGGTCTCGCCTTCCTTCTTGAGCTGTTCGAGGCGCGGCGAGACCGCGCTCATCAGCTGCATGATGATGGCGGCCGAGATGTAAGGCATGATGCCGAGCGCGAAGATCGTCATGCGCCCCAGGGCGCCGCCGGCGAACATGTTGAACATGCCCAGCACGCCGCCGGCCTGCTGTTCGAAAATATCCTGCAGGATGCGCGGGTCGATGCCCGGCATGGGCACATAGGTGCCCAGCCTGAAGACGATCAGGCAGCCGAGTGTGAACCAAATCCGTTTTTTGAGCTCCGTCGCCTTGGCGAAGGCGCCGATGTTCAGGTTTGCGGCGAGTTGCTCCGCGGCGGATGCCATAGCCTACTCCGAGTTCAGCTCTCGGCCTCGGACTCGGCTTCCCCCTCGCCGGACTCCTCGGTCTTCGCGCTGGCTTTCTTCGCTTTCGCCGGGGCCTTGGTCCCCTCGGCGGCGTCTCCGGCCGCCGGAGCGGCCACGGCGACCTTGCCGCCCGCCTTCTCGACCGCCTCGATCGCGGTTTTCGATGCGCCGGCAACCTCGAAGTTCAATTTGGTCTTGATTTCGCCTTTCGCAAGGAGTCTTACGCCGTCGCGCGCCTCGCGGCAGATTCCAGCCGCGCACAGGGCCGCGTGATCGACGGTCTTTTTGGCGTCCAACCGGCCCGCATCGACCGCGCGCTGCACCACGCCGATATTCACGGCCGCGAAACGCTTGGCAAATTTCTTGTTGTTGAAACCGCGCTTGGGCAAACGCCGGTAGAGCGGCATCTGGCCGCCCTCGAAGCCGACGAGCGAGACGCCGCTGCGCGACTTCTGGCCTTTCTGCCCGCGCCCGGCCGTCGTGCCGGTGCCGGAACCATTGCCTCGGCCCACGCGCTTGCGGTTGCTGCGCGCGCCTTCGTTATCGGCGAGCTGGTTCAGTTTCATGGTCCCGTAATCCCGTTCGGTGGCGTGCGGCTCGGTGCCGTCAGCCCGCTTCTTCAACGCGCACCAGATGGTGCACTTTCTTGACCATGCCGCGCACGGCTGGCGTGTCCTCGAGTTCGCGCGTGCGGCCGATCTTGTTCAGCCCCAGACCCGCCAGGGTCTGGCGCTGATCCTTGGGGCGCCCGATGGGGCTGCCCGTCTGGGTCACGCGGATCGTCGTCTTCTTGCCCGCCATGGTCTACTCCACCGCCTCGACAACAACCTCTTCCTCGGGGCGGCCAAGGATTTCGCCGACCTTCCGCCCCCGGCGCGCCGCGACCTGACGCGGGGAGGAAACGCTTTTCAGCGCCTCGAAGGTCGCCTTGATCATGTTATGCGGATTGGCCGTGCCGATCGACTTGGCGACCACGTCATGAACGCCGAGGCATTCGAAAATCGCGCGCATCGGCCCGCCGGCGATGATACCGGTGCCCGCGGGCGCGGCCCGCACCACGACATGCCCGGCGCCGAAGCGCCCGATCGTGTCGTGATGAAGCGTGCGGCCCTCACGCAGGGGAACGCGAACCATAAGGCGCTTGGCCTGCTCGGTACCCTTGCGGATCGCCTCGGGCACCTCGCGCGCCTTGCCCAGGCCCGCGCCGACCCGACCCTTGCCGTCGCCGACCACGACGATGGCCGAGAAGCCGAAACGCCGGCCGCCCTTCACCACCTTCGCGACGCGGTTGATCGCGACGAGCTTCTCTACGAAATCGCTATCTTCGCGATCTCCATGCCGTCCCGATTGCCGTCTCGAATCGCGTGCCATCAGCTAGATCCCGTTAGAATGTCAGCCCGCCTTCGCGGGCAGCGTCGGCCAGGGCTTTGACCCGACCATGATATTGGTAGCCGCCTCGATCGAAGACGACGCCTTCGATACCGGCCGCTTTCGCGCGCTCGGCGATCAACTTGCCGACCTCGCCCGCCGCCGCGATATCCGCACCGGTCTTGAGCTTGTCGCGCAGCCCCTTGTCGATCGACGAGGCCGCGGCCAGGGTTCGCCCGTTCGCGTCGTCGATCACCTGGGCATAGATGTGCTTGCTCGATCGGAAGACCGACAGGCGCGGACGCCCACCCGCCACCAGGCCCACCCGGTAGCGTGTCCGCGCCTGGCGGCGCCCGAACTTTTTCTTGGAACTCAGCATCGCCTTGGCCCTACTTCTTCTTGCCTTCCTTCTGCAGCACGTATTCGCCGTCATAGCGAATGCCCTTGCCCTTGTAAGGCTCGGGCGACCGGAAGCCCCGGATCTCCGAAGCGACCTGGCCGACCTGCTGCTTGTCCGCGCCGCGCACCTGAATTTCGGTCTGCTGCGGACACGTGATCTTGATGCCCTCCGGGATCGGATAGACCACGTCGTGGCTATAGCCGAGCTGGAGGGTCAGGTTCTTGGCGTCGGCCTGGGCCCGATAACCCACACCGATGATGCGCAGGTTGACCGTGAAGCCCTCGCTCACGCCGGTGACGAGGCCGTCGATCAGGCTTCGCGTCGTGCCCCACATGGTGCGCGAACGCTTCGACTTGCTGCGCGGCGCAACCCATACCTTGCCGTCGTCGATCGAAACATCGACCTCGTCGGACAGGCGCGCATGCTGCTCGCCCAGCTTGCCCTTGGCCGTCAGAACACGGCCAGCGAGCTGGATATCGACGCCGGAGGGCACTTCCACGGGGTTCTTGCCGATGCGGGACACGGA
>JABIRQ010000464.1 GCA_018699755.1 Rhodospirillaceae bacterium
CACGCGGCGACACGCGGCGACACGCGGCGACACGCGGCGACACGCGGCGACACGCGGCCGCCCCTAGAACCGCTGGATCAGGACCGTGCCGGCGATCAACAGGGCCGCGCCGACGCCGCGCCACAGGGTGATGTCCTGCTGGGGATAGCCGACGAGGCCCCAGTGATCGAGCAGCAGGGCGCAGATCATCTGCCCGGCGACGACCCCCGCGATCATCGCCGCCGCGCCGAGCCGGGGCACGAGCAGGATGGTCGAGGCCACGAAGGCGCCGCCGAGCAATCCGCCGACCAGCCAAATATAGAGCGGCTCGCCGCCCGCGCGCGGCCAAGCCGGCACCGGCACCCGCAGGGCCAGGGCGAGCAGGGCCAAAGCAACCGTTCCGGTGGAAAAGGAGATCAGGGCCGCGCTGACCGGGCTGCCCGTGACCGCCGAAAGCTGCGAATTGATGCCCGCCTGGAACATGATCGCCGCGCCGATCGCCAGGGCGAGACCGAGCCAGAGAATCGCGGCCATGGCCGCCTAGCCCGCGCGCCGCGCCGCGCCCGGGACGAGCCGGTCAAGCCGGGCTTCCAGGGCGTCGAGCCAGTCCAGCGCGATCTCCGCATCCTCGCGGTATTGGGTCAGTCGTGCCCGGTGCGCCTCGATCCGCGCGCGCAGGGCATCCGGCTCCGTCACTTGACCGGGCCGGGCGTGGTGGAGGTCCAGCATCTCCTTGATTTCTTCCAGGGAAAAGCCCAGGCGCTTGCCGCGCAGGGCGAGGCGCAGGCGCTTGCGATCGCGCTCGGAATAAAGCCGCGTCCGGCCGCGCCGTTCGGGGTCGAGCAAACCACAATCCTCATAGAAGCGCAGGGTCCGCGCCGTGACCTCGAAGGCCTCGGCCAATTCCGTAATGGTGTAGGGCGCGCCGTGCAGCATGGCCGCATACTATCCTCTATCTAACGTAAACGTCAATATTTGAAGTTAACGTAAACGTTATATATTCATGAACCACGCACACCTGGAAAATGGCGCACCTATTCGGCGGGTTGCGGGGTTTCGGCGCGGCGCGGCAGGGATTGCGCCATCCTGGCGATGAATTCGAGATAGCCGGCGGTGACCGGGCGCATCGGCAAGCGGGCCGCCATCTCGGCATGCAATTCCGGCAGGCGCCAGAAGGGCACGCCGGGATAGGTGTGGTGGGCCATGTGATAGGGCATGTTCCACAGCAGGAACCGCAGAACCCGGTTGGTCCGCACGGTGCGCGTCATCGTCACCGTGTCGCCCTCGTGGGGCATGCCCGTGTGTTCGATCAGGTTCTGGGGCTGGTGCGTCCATTTCGTCAACAGGACGGGGCCGACCCAGTAGATCGCCGCCGCCCATGTCCCCAGCGCGACGGACACGCCCGCGATCAGGGCATAGCCCAGCAGGGTCCAGCGCGCCTCGGCTACGACGGCGGGCCGCTGGCGCGCGGTCAGATAGGGCTCCTCCGACGTATCGCCGCGGGCCACGCGCACCAGATTCTTCGCCCGCCGGAGCCAATAGGGCAGGCCCGTGAGCGAGAGCAGAAAGCCGCCTCGGGTCAGCGAACCGCCCTCTTCGCCCATGATTTCGGGGTCGCGCGCCGGATCCTGGGTATGGCGGTGATGGGTGAAATGATAGGCCTGATCGTGCTGGTGGGGCCAAAAGACCAGAAAACCGCAAGCGGCACCGACAAAGTCGTTCAGCCGGCGCGTTTCGAAGGCCGTCCAATGGCTGCATTCGTGTTGGGCGGCATAGAGGTAGTTGAGCGCCAGGCCGTGCAGAACGAAGACCGGCACACCCCACCAGCTGCCCCAAGCAAAATAAAGGGCCGTGCCGGTGCCCAGGATCACCGCGAGATGGCCCGCGAGATGGGTCAGGCCGCGCATATTGGACGGGCGACTCAACGCCTTGAGGCGGGCGCTCTCGACCAAGCCCTTGCGTCCGATGAAATCGTCCATGATCGGCCTCGCACTCGAAGCATCAGCCTCCGCCATTCCGGGTCAGGAGGCAAGCGCGCCGCTTCGACGCACCTAGAGCAGCACCCAGGAGGCCAGGCCGAGGAAGGCAAAGAAGCCGACGACATCCGTGACCGTCGTCAGGAACACGGCCGACGCGACAGCCGGGTCGATTCCGCGCAGGGCCAGACCCAGCGGGATGGCGGTGCCGGCGAGGCCAGCGACCACCATGGTGACGACCATGGCGATGGCCATGACCAGGGCCAAGTTCAAATCCTGGAACCACAGGCCAGCGACGGCGGCGGCGATGACGGCGAAGAGAATGCCGTTGATGCCGCCGACGATCACCTCCTTGATGATGACTCGCGTGGCGTTGGCCGGAGTCAGCTCCTTCATCGCCAGGGCGCGCACGGCCACGGTCAGAGTCTGGGTGCCCGCATTGCCGCCCATCGAGGCGACGATGGGCATGAGGACAGCCAGGGCCACGGCCTGTTCGATCGTCTCCGCGAAGGCGCCAATGACGAGGGAGGCGAGGATGGCTGTGCCCAGGTTGACCAGCAGCCAGGCGAAGCGTTTCTGCGTCGTATCGATCACGGCGCGGAAGGTGTCCGCCTCGCTCACGCCGGCCAGGCGCATCAAGTCTTCCTCGTGCTCCTCGTCGATCACGTCGACCACGTCGTCGACCGTGATCACGCCGGTGAGCCGCCCATCCGAATCGACCACCGGAGCCGAGATCAGGTTCTGCTGGCGAAACAGATGGGCCACCTCTTCCTGGTCCGTGGCGGCCGGAACGGTCCTCAACTCCCGGTCTGTTTCCATGATCTCGCCGACCGGGACGGAACGCACCGTGCGCAGCACCCGGCTCAACGGGATCGTGCCGATGGGCCGATATTTCGGATCGACCACGAACAGATCGTAGAAATCGTCGGGCAGTTCCTCGGCCGAACGCAGATGGTCGATGACCTCGCCGACCGTCCAATAGCTGGGCACCGCGACCACGTCGCGCTGCATCATGCGGCCGGCGCTGTCCTCGGGATAGGCCAGGCCCTGTTCGAGCATGACCCGCTCGGAAGCCGAAACGGCGGAGAGCAGTTCCTGCTGGGCCTCGGGCTCCAGGTCCGCGATCAGTTCGACGGCGTCGTCCGAATCGAGCTCGGTGATGACGCTCGCCACCTCCTCGGTGTCGAGCAGGTCGAGCACCTCTCCCCGCACCGCTTCGTCCAGTTCGGCGATCGAGGCCGGATCGAGCATCGGCTTGAGAATCGCGACGACCAAGCGGCGGTCGCCGTGGCCGAGCTGCTCCAACAGATCGGCGGTATCGGCGTAATGAAGAGGCTGGACCAGCTCTTCGATGCGGGCCGTGTCGTTTTCGTCGAGGGCGTCGAGAACCTGGCGCACCAGGCCCTCGGGAAGGCCCATGGCGTCATCGATCCCGGACAGGTCCTCGTCCAGATCGTCGTGAAGAGGATCGGCCATATGTCACCACCCCGCCACGGTTCCCGAAGGCACGCCGGGGTTCGCCCGGCCGCGCCGCTGGTCGGATAGAAGAAGGCCCGCCATTCTAGCACGGTGGGCTAGCACGGCGGGCCTTCGAAGAATGGTGCGGTCGAGAAGACTCGAACTTCCACGGGGTCGCCCCCACAGCGACCTCAACGCTGCGCGTCTACCAGTTCCGCCACGACCGCTCCGGCACCTCCGAAATTCGAAGCTTGCCTATACTCGGTCGGGGATTTACCAAATCGGGACCCGCACCGCAAGGGGCGCGGAATCTCGCGGATTTCACGAGAAGATAGAGATAATCATTTGAAATCAAATATAGAATGGAAAATCGACGACCGCCCGGTGGCGTATGAAACCGCGATCGCGGCGATGGAGACGCGAGCGGCCGCGATCCGCGCCGGGACGGCCCCGGAACAGGTCTGGCTGCTCGAGCACCCATCCCTCTACACGGCAGGAACGAGCGCGCGGATCGAGGATCTGCTGCGGCCCGACCGTTTTCCGGTCCACCGCACCGGGCGCGGCGGGCAATACACCTATCACGGCCCGGGCCAGCGCGTGGCCTATGTCATGCTCGACCTCCAGGCGCGCGGCGGCGATATCCGCCGCTATGTCTGCGACCTGGAGGAATGGGTCATCGGGGCCCTCGCCTCCTTCAACGTGAGGGCGGAACGGCGTTCGGGGCGGATCGGCATCTGGGTCGACCGGGGCGGCGGGCGCGAGGGCAAGATCGCGGCCATCGGCGTGCGCGTGCGCCGCTGGGTCAGCTATCACGGCATCGCCGTGAACCTGGACCCCGATCTGTCCCATTTCGACGGCATCGTGCCCTGCGGCATCGCCGATCCCAACTTCGGCGTCACCTCCCTCCACGACCTCGGCATCCCGGCGACCATGGCCGAACTCGACAGCGCGCTTATCGCCAGTTTCGAGGATGTGTTCGAGCAATAGCGGACGGCAAGCCGCTTCCAACGGCAACGGGCGCCTAAACCGTCGAAACCTGCGAAAAACCCTGCGAGCCGTCGTCCTCGGCCGCCTCGCGCGCGATATTCGTCACCCGCGCGTCCGGCGGACCCACGCGGCAGGCGTCGATCATCGCCTCGACCGTCGCGGCCGGACCGACGAACAGGGCTTCGACGCTGCCATCGGCGCAGTTGCGGACCCAGCCGCGCAGGCCCCGCGCCTTGGCCTGCTCGACCGTCCAGGCCCGGTACCAGACGTTCTGCACCCGGCCTTCGATGCGCGCCCGCACGGCGGTCTCGTCGCCCGCAGCCATCGCTCTATTCGAATTCCAGGATCGGCTGATCGGCCGCCAGGCTGTCGCCCGCCGCGGCATGGCAGGTGGCGACCACGCCGTCGCGCTCGGCTCGCAGGACATTTTCCATCTTCATCGCCTCGACGACGGCCAGTTCCTCGCCGGCGCGCACCGCTTGGCCCTCTTCGACCTTGAGGGCGAGCAGCAGACCCGGCATCGGCGAGAGCAGGAAACGCGACATGTCCGGCGCTTCCTTGACCGGCATCAGGGCCGCGAGTTCCGCCACACGGGGGCGCAGCACGGTTGCATCGAACTCGGCCCCGCCATGGATCAGGGCATAGCCGACGCCAGCGCCGCGCACCTGGACCGCCAGATCGCACCCGTCGACGTTGCCTTCGAAGAGGCTTCGCCCCGGGCGCCATTCGCTGCGCAAGGCAAGGCGGACGCCGTCGATCGCCACATCGAAACCGCCCTCGACGGGCTCCAGCATGGCCGTCCAGGCGCGCTCGCCGCTGCGCACCACCCAGTCGGTCCCCGCCGAAGCCTCATGGCCCGGCACCTGGCCGCCGATCGCCGAAATGCGCTCGACCGTTCTGCGATGGACGAAGGCCGCGACGGCCGCAAGCCGGCGGCTCTCCTCCCCGTCGGCCGGCTGGCCCTGGAATCCCTCGGGATACTCTTCGGCGATGAAATCCGTGCTGAGCCGTCCTTCGCCGAAGCGCGGATGGGCCAGCAGCGCAGTGAGGAAGCTGATGTTGTGCTGCGGCCCCACGATCTCGAAGGCATCGAGCGCGCGGCGCAGGCGCGCCGCCGCTTCGTCCCGATCCCGGCCATGGGCGATCGCCTTGGCGATCATGGGGTCGTAGAACATCGATATCTCGCCGCCCTCGCGCACCCCCGAATCGATGCGCACACCGTCGCGCGCCGCCGGCTCGCGGTAACGCACCAGACGGCCGATCGACGGCAGGAACCCCCGGAACGGATCCTCGGCATAGACCCGAGCCTCGATGGCCCAGCCGTCCAGGCGCACTTGGTCCTGGGTCAAGGGCAGCGATTCCCCCGCGGCGATGCGGATCATCTGCTCGACCAGGTCCAGTCCCGTGACCATCTCGGTCACCGGATGCTCGACCTGCAGACGGGTGTTCATCTCGAGGAAATAGAAATTGCGCTGCTGATCGCTGATGAATTCGACCGTGCCGGCCGAAACGTAGCCGACGGCGCGCGCCAGGGCGCAGGCCTGCTCGCCCATCGCGGCGCGTGTCGCGTCGTCGAGGAAGGGGCTCGGCGCTTCCTCGATCACCTTTTGATGGCGGCGCTGGATCGAGCATTCGCGCTCGCCCAGATAGATCGTGTTGCCCTGGGAATCGGCCAGCACTTGGATTTCGATATGGCGCGGATCCTCGATGAACTTCTCGACGAAGACCCGGTCGTCGCCGAAACTCGACTTCGCTTCGCTGGCCGCGGCGCGGAAGCCCTCGGCCACGTCCTCCGCGCGCCCGACCACGCGCATGCCCTTGCCCCCACCCCCCGCCGAGGCCTTGAGCATGACGGGGAAGCCGACCTCTTCCGCCACCTTCTTCGCCTCCGCCGCGTCGGCGACGGCGCCGTCGTAGCCGGGCACGGTGCTGACCCCGGCCTTGGCGGCCAAGCGCTTGGATTCGATCTTGTCGCCCATGGCCGCGATGGCCCCGGCCGGCGGGCCGATAAAGGCGATCTCCGCTTTGGCGAGAGCGTCGGTGAAGGCCCGATTCTCTGACAGGAAGCCGTAGCCAGGGTGGACCGCTTGGGCCCCCGTGGCACGCGCGGCCTCGACGATGGCCTCGATCCGCAGATAGCTTTCGGCCGAAGGCGCGGGCCCGATCGGCACCGCCTCGTCCGCCATATGGACGTGGAGCGCGTGGGCGTCCGCCTCGGAATAGACGGCGACCGTCGCGATGCCCATGCGCCGCGCCGTCCGGATGACGCGGCAGGCGATCTCGCCCCGATTCGCGATGAGGATTTTCTCGAACACGGGCGGTACTTTACTGGCGCCCGGTCGGAAGGCAAACGCGAAGTGAAAGTCGCGCGGATCGACCGGAAAACCCAAACTCGCTAGTCTCTCGCCATGGACGACAGCCAAGCTTCGACCCTTACCGCCGGAGCGGACGCGGCCGGGACACCGGCCACGATAGAAACGGTCGCCGACTGGTTGACCGACCAGGCCCTGGCCGAGATGGAGGTCGACGATCTGGTCGACGGCCTGTGCGACCGCCTGCACGCCGCCGGCGTGCCGATCTGGCGGGCCCATGTGACCTTCCGCATCATCCACCCCCTTTATGGCAGCCGAAGCGCGACTTGGTATCGCGACCGAAACGCGGAACTGGCGAGCCATCCGCGCGCCTTCGTGGGCAGCCAAGCGCCCGCCGCGTGGCAGAACAGCCCGCTCTATCGACTGGTCCACAAGCGCATGGATCATCTGCGTCGGCGCCTGACCGGACCCGAGGCGCTGCTCGACTTTCCCTTGCTCCAAGAATTGCGCGACGACGGCGGTACGGACTATCTGGCCTTCTCGGTCGCCTTCGGCGACGGGTTGTACAACGGCATGGCCGGCTCCTTCACGACCGACCGCGAGGGCGGCTTCTCCGACGGCCATCTGCGCGCCCTCCTCGCGCTCCGCAAGCCGCTCG
>JABIRQ010000132.1 GCA_018699755.1 Rhodospirillaceae bacterium
CGAAAGCCTTCTCGAACGTTCCATCGGACCGGGTCGCGTACGCGCCGAGGTCACGGCCGACATGGATTTCGACCGCATGACCACGACCTCCGAGCTCTACGATCCGAACGGGCAGGTCATTCGCTCGACTCAGACCATCGAAGAAGCCGCCATCAGTGCCGAGAGCGCGAGCGCGGACACGGTTTCGGTCGGGCAGAACGTGCCGGGCGTCGGGCTCGACGACGAGGTGTCCGACACCACGAGCAACACGACGACCCGCAATGAGGAGGTGGTGAACTACGAGGTCTCCAAGACCATCCAGAACCACGTTCGCGAAGCGGGCACGGTGCGCCGCCTTTCCGTCGCCGTTCTGGTCGACGGCGTCTACGCGGCAGGTGCGGGCGGCGCGCCTGTCTACGAGCCGCGCAGCGCGGCCGAGATGGAGCAGATCGCCACGCTGGTGCGCTCCGCCATCGGCTTCGACGAGGCTCGGGGAGATGCGGTCGAGGTCATCAACATGCCCTTCGCCCGCCCCGACGAAATCTCCGGATTGGCCGAGGCTCCCTCCTTCTTCAACCAGTTCAATCTGCGCGGCTACGCCCGGATCGCCGAGACGGTGGGCCTGATCGTCGTCGCCCTTCTGATCCTGCTGCTCGTTGTGAGGCCGTTCGTAACAAAGGTGATCATCGAAGGCATGCGGGCCCAGGCCCAGATCACCGAAGCGTCGAACCAGATCGCCAGCGAGGCCGGGCAGCAGGCCGCTCTCGAACAGCGGGGGGTCAATCCAGAGCTCGAAGAGATGATCGACGTGAAAAAGGTCGAGGGCAGCGTGCGCGCCTCGTCTCTGAAGAAGATCGGTGAGATCGTGGAGCGCCACCCCGAAGAGGCCGTCGCGATCGTCCGTAGCTGGATGTACGAGAAGGCCTGAGGAAGATCGCCGCGCAATGCCGCCTCCTCCGCCCCAAAAACTCGACTACCGCAAGGTCAGCGGCCAGGAAAAGGCCGCCATGCTGTTGCTGTCCCTCTCCGAGGAGGCAGCCACCAAGCTGTTCGCCATGATGGATCCGGAGGAAATCAAGGAAATTTCCCAACACATGTCGCGGCTCGGCACCGTGCGCGCCGAGGTCGTCGAGAAGCTCTTCGTCGACTTCACCGACAACATGTCGACCCACGGCACCCTGATGGGCAGCTTCGAAAGCACCGAGCGGCTGTTGCGCAAGGTGCTCGGCGGCGAAGCGGTTGAAGGGATCATGGAAGATATCCGTGGGCCCGCCGGCCGCACCATGTGGGACAAACTCAACAACGTGAATGAGGAGCTGCTCGCCAACTATCTCAAGAACGAATATCCGCAGACCGTCGCCGTGGTCATCACCAAGCTGGCGCCCGAGCATGCGGCCAACGTTCTTTCCCTGCTCCCCGACGCCTTCGCACTCGAAGTGGTGCAGCGGATGCTTAGCATGGAGAACGTGCAGAAGGACGTGCTGAACGACGTCGAGGCCACGCTGCGCACCGAGTTCATGAGCAACCTGGCGCGCACCAACCGGCGGGACTCGCACGAGGTGATGGCCGAAATCTTCAACAATTTCGACCGCAGCACCGAGAACCGATTCATGGCCAAGCTCGAAACCGAGAACCAGGAATCGGCCGAGCGCATCAGGGCCCTCATGTTCACCTTCGAGGACCTCTCCCGGCTCGACCCATCCGGCATCCAGACCCTGTTGCGCCAGGTCGACAAGCCCAAGATGGCGCTCGCCCTCAAGGGCGCATCCGAGGGCCTGCGCGAACTGTTCTTCGCCAACATGTCGACGCGCGTCGCGCGCCTCCTGCGCGAGGATATGGAGGGCATGGGTCCGGTGCGCCTGCGCGAAGTCGACGACGCCCAAGTGATGATGGTTGCGCTGGCTAAGGAACTCGCCACCAAGGGAGAAATTTTCATCGCGGACGACCGCGAGGAAGACGAGATCATCTACTGATGCGCGCCGGGACGATCCAGCAGCCATGAACCACACGCCCTTCACCTTCGACACCCGCTTCGACGACCCGTCCGCGCGCCGCGACCGCGATCCAACGCGCCCCGTCCATTCCGAGGAAACGCTGCGCGCGGCCGTCTCTGCGGCCCTCGAAGAAGGTCGGCAGGCAGGCATCGTGGAGGCGGCGGATCAGACCGAAAGCTTGGCCGTCGTCGTGCTCGAAAGGGTTGCCGGGGAACTCGCAGCCATGGGCGAACGGGAGGCGGCCCTCCGCCGCGACGCCGAACAGGCGGCATGCCGCCTTGCCGCGCAGTTCCTGAAGCGATTCGCACCGGAATACGCCCGACGGCAAGGCATGGACGAGATCGAGGCCGTGCTGCGCGACTGCCTCGTCGATCTGCGCGAAGAGCCACGAATCGTCCTGCGCGTGGCCGAACAGCGGGTCGACGCCGTGCAGGATCGGATCGAGCCGATCAAAGCCCGGGCCGCATTCCCCGGGCAGGTCATTCTGCTCGGCGACGGCGCGCTTGGGCCGGCCGACTGCCTCATCGAATGGGCGGATGGTGGCACCCTGCGCGATTCGAGCCGTGTCGCCACCGTCATTGATCGCATCGTCGAACGCATCCTGTCCATGTCCGAGGACAACACGGCGGATGAGCAGCATCCGGCCGAAACCGAAACCAGGGAGTAGAGCATGTCCGACGAGGAAACCGTGGAGACCGAGGAGATCGGCGTGGAAGGCACCCCGCCCCACGAGGCGGATGCCGGCTTCGCCGCGCCGATCGAAGATATGCCGCCGGCAGTGACGGCGGCGCCCAACGCCGACGAGCAGCAACCGACCCATTCGGCCAGTGAGCTGCAGGCCGTTTTCGACATCCCCGTTCAGGTCCAGGCGGTCCTGGGCCGGGCCAGCATGCAGGTCGGGCAGCTTCTGAAACTCGGGCGCGGTGCGGTCGTCGAACTCGATCGGAAGGTCGGCGAAGCGATCGACATCTACGTCAACAATCGCCTCGTCGCCCGGGGCGAGGTTGTCGTCGTCGATGAAAAGCTCGGCGTGACGATGACCGAAATCGTCAAGTCCGACCACAACTAGACGGGTAGCGATTCGATGGCGACCGTATCCAACGCAGCGAGCCAAGCGGCGGGCGCAGGCGCCCGATCCGACGCGAGCGGCCAGCGCGCGGGCGAGGTTCCCAAACTGCCGCGCACGCAGATGCGCCCGGACTTCGCGACCGTCATCGGGCTCGCGGCCAGTTTCGCCATGGTCGGGCTGGCCATCATGATCGGCGGATCGCCCGCCGCCTTCATCAATCTGCCGGGTCTTTTCATCGTACTCGGCGGCACGATCGCCGTGACCACCGTCAGTTTCACCTTCGGCGAAATGGCGCGCACGCAAAAGGTGCTGCTGCGCACCGCCTTCCATCGCCTTCCAGACACTGGGGAAGCGGCCCTGCTGATGATTGGGCTGGCCGACGCGGCCCGGCGCAACGGCATCTTGTCGCTGCAGGATCCGGTCGAAGCCATGCGCCGCGAACCCTTCCTCTATCGCTGCATGGCCTTGATCGTCGACGGCACGCCGGCCCAAGAGGTCGACCGGGTGATGGAACAGGAAATCCACGCCATGACCCATCGCCATCAGAAGGCGGCGGGGATTCTGCGTAAAGCCGCCGAGGTCGCGCCGGCAATGGGCCTGATCGGCACCCTGGTGGGGTTGGTTCAGATGCTCGGCAATCTCGAGGACCCGTCGACGATCGGGCCCAGCATGGCGGTCGCGCTGTTGACCACCTTCTACGGCGCGATCCTCGGCAACATGGTCTTCGCGCCGCTCGCCGCAAAGCTCGAACGCAACTCCGGCGAGGAGGGGCTCGTCCATCACATCTATCTCATGGGCGCGACCTCCATCGGCCGCCAGGAAAACCCGCGCCGCTTGGAAATGCTGATCAATACCGTGCTGCCGCCGGCCAAGCGCGTTCGCTATTTCGACTGACCCCGACCTCGGAGACCGACCCATGCGACTGCTCATCATCGGCACCCTCGAAGGCCATCTCAGCGAGGCCGCGCGGATTGCCTTGTCCCAAGGCGCGAAGATCGCCAGCGTCGATGACGTTCCGGCCGGGCTCCGCGCCATCCGCGCCGGTCAAGGCGCGGACTTGATCATGATCGACGTCCGCCTGCCGATCGGCGATTTGATCGACAGCCTGAAGCGCGAGCGCATCGTCGTCCCGGTCGTCGCCTGCGGTATCGGCAACGATGCCGACGCCGCCGTCGCTGCGATCGAGGCCGGTGCCCAGGAATACATCCCCCTGCCGCCGGACCCGGAGCTGATCGCGGCGGTCCTGGCGGCGGTGACCGAGGAAAGTCACGCGATCGTCCATCGCGACCCCGCCCTGGTCCCGATCCTGCGCCTGGTGGACCAGGTCGCGCCGTCGGACGCCAGCATCCTGATCGTCGGCGAATCGGGCACCGGCAAGGAACTGATGGCCCGCCAGATCCACCGCCGCAGCCGGCGCGCGGAGGCGGCCTTCATCTCGGTCAACTGCGCGGCAATTCCCGAGAATCTTTTGGAGAGCGAACTGTTCGGCCATGAGAAGGGCGCCTTTACCGGCGCCGTGGCCCGCCGGATCGGCAAATTCGAGGAGGCGAACGAAGGGACCCTCCTGCTCGACGAGATCAGCGAGATGGATCCCCGCCTGCAGGCGAAACTGCTGCGCGCCGTCCAGGAGCGGGAGATCGACCGGGTCGGCGGCATGGCTCCCATCCCGGTCGACATTCGGGTCATTGCGACCACCAATCGCGATCTCGAGGAGGAAGTCCGCGAAGGCAGGTTCCGCGAAGACCTCTATTTCCGTCTGAACGTGGTCACCCTGACCATGCCGCCGCTGCGCGATCGGCCGCTCGACATCGCGGCCCTGGCCGAGCATTTCATCCGCAAGTATTCCGAGGCCAACGGTATCGAGGAGCGGCGGCTGGCCCCCACCACCTTGCGAAGGCTGGCCGAACACGCCTGGCCCGGAAATGTGCGCGAGCTGGAAAACGCCATGCACCGCGCCGTCCTGTTGGCCGAGAGCGACGAAATCGAGCCGCAGGCCGTCCTGCTCACCAGCCGCCTCCATCCCGATGCCTCGCCGGCGCAACCCGGCGGCACGGCCGCCATGCCGGCGGCGCTGGTCGGGCGCACGGTGGCCGATGTCGAACGCGATTTGATCCTCGAAACCCTTGGCCATTGCCTGGGCAACCGGACCCATGCCGCGAACATCCTCGGCATCTCGATCCGCACCTTACGCAACAAGTTGAAGCAATATACCGAGCAGGGCATGCGCGTTCCCTTGCCCGGCGAGGCGATGCGGTCGGCGGTCTAGCCGCCGGCAAGGAACCCCCATAGGCCATGTCCGACAGCGCCCCAATACCCGCCGCGGAAGGCCCGAGCATGCTCGGGCGAATCGGCGAGGCCATGCGCGGCGGCGATATCGCGCTGGCGCTCGGGATCGTCTGCATCCTGGTTGTCCTGATCCTGCCGATGCCGCGCTGGCTGCTAGACATCTCGCTGGCCTTGTCGATCACCTTCTCTGTGCTGGTGCTGATGACCGCCCTATTCATCGCCCGGCCTCTCGAGTTCTCGTCCTTCCCGACCGTCCTGCTGATCGCGACCATGCTGCGGCTCTCGCTGAATCTCGCGTCGACCCGGCTGATCCTGGCCAATGGCCATGAAGGGCCGGCGGCGGCGGGGCGCGTCATCGAGGCGTTCGGTGCCTTCGTCATGCAGGGCAACTTCGTCATCGGGCTGATCGTCTTCGCCATCCTGGTGATCGTGAACTTCATCGTCATCACTAAAGGCTCCGGGCGCATCGCCGAGGTCTCGGCCCGCTTCAGCCTGGACGCCATGCCCGGCAAGCAGATGGCGATCGACGCCGACCTCTCCGCCGGGCTGATCGACGAGGACGAAGCGCGCAACCGGCGCAAAAACCTGGAGGACGAAAGCACCTTCTTCGGCGCGATGGACGGCGCGGCCAAGTTCGTGCGCGGCGATGCCGTCGCCGGCCTGCTGATCGTCTTCATCAATGTCGTCGGCGGCATCGTCATCGGCATCGCCCAGATGGGACTCACTCTGGAAGAGGCCTCGCGCAGCTACACGATGCTGACGGTGGGCGACGGCCTGGTCTCGCAGATTCCCGCCCTGATCGTCTCCACGGCCGCCGGCCTGCTCGTTTCCAAATCGGGCGTGGTCGGATCGGCGGACAAGGCGCTCTTCGGCCAACTCAGCGGCTATCCCCGTGCGCTCGGCATCAGCGCGGCACTGATGACCGCCCTCTCCCTCCTGCCCGGTATCCCGATGTTGCCCTTCCTGCTCGTGGCCGGCGGCTTCGGCACCATGGCCTGGTACGCGACCCGCCGTCATGAAGCCGTCGCGCGCTCCGAATCGGAGGCACGCGAGGAAGCCGAGGCGGCCATGCCGGTCGAGGAGCCGATCGGCGCCAGTCTGCGCCTCGACCTGGTCCGCATCGAACTCGGCTACGGCCTGATCGCCCTGATCAATTCGTCCAAGGGCGAGCGCATGACCGACCAGATCAAGGCCCTTCGCCGCCAGCTCGCCGCCGATGCCGGATTCGTCATGCCCGCCGTCCGCATCCAGGACAACATGCAACTGGAGCCCGAGGAATACGTCCTCCGGATCAAGGAGATCGAAAGCGGCCGGGGCCGTCTGCGCCCCTCGATGCTGCTCGCCATGGACCCGCGCGGCGAACCCATCGAATTGCCGGGCGAGGAAACGCGCGAGCCGACCTTCGGTCTGCCCGCGAAATGGATCGACGAGAACAACCGGGAAGAGGCCCAGTTCAAGGGCTATACCGTGGTCGATCCCTCGACGGTCGTGACCACCCACCTGACCGAAGTGGTCAAGGACAACATGGCCGAGCTGCTGTCCTATGCCGAAACCCAGAAGCTGCTCGACGAATTGGACTCCGAACAACGGAAACTGGTCGAAGATCTGGTGCC